>CAVKOT010000170.1:0-6405 GCA_963658045.1 Opitutia bacterium UBA4654 | reverse complement strand
GTGCTTTTGAGGCTCATCCATCTGAAAATTATGTGTTCCTGCATTTGGCTATGTGCCATATCAGTCAAAGAAATATAATCCTCGTTCTGCACACTAACAACAGATATTTCTGTATTTTCAACTTTTATCTTTGTCATAATCCTTGGTTTTTAGTTGCCACAAAATCACATTTTGCTTCCTGTTGTTCAATGAGTTGCCCTTTTCCGCCAATCCATTTGATGAATGGTTTTGCTTTTGTATTCATTTTAAAAATATTATTTTTTACTAACCATGTCGTATGTCACATGCTTATAAAGCATATTTTCGTTTTCTACCCAAATATCATAAGATGGGATTTTGGGTCGTTCAAATGTTCCATAAGCATCAACAATAAAAATAACGCCTTCTTTTTGTATTCCGTTTAATGTGAGCACTACCTCATCGCCAACTTTATACAATGATGATATTTCCATGATTTCCTGTTCTTTTGCTGTCATCATTCAATGCGAATATATTTTGGTTCTTCTTTGGTTGAATTTAGTAATTCCCTCACATCCACTTCGAGTGCCTTAGAAACATCCACAAGTGTGTCAAGACTTGGTTGAGAAACATTGGTACACCATTTGCTTACAGTCGCAGGGTCTTTGCCAAGTTCTCCAGCTAACCCCACTTTGCTGTTTTCTTCTTTTCTACAAGTATCACCTTGATTCGGTTTATATCTTTGTTTGCCATTTGAACATATTTATGTATATCTGCAAAGATAAATAATATCCAGATGAAAGAAGAATAAAATCATAAGAATAATACTGTATTAATTGTGTTTTACATCTATTTTCAAACAAAATAGCATAGATTTGAGGTTTCACAATCAAAATTCATCCATTTCATGCTCGTTTCTCACTGATATTAATTACCTTTGTCCCATCAGAGCTATCGTAAAAAGACACAAAGGAAAAGCGTGGTACGAGGAGATATGCGCAACAGTTGAATATCAAGGATTTGAATTTTCTGAGAGTGTTTGGCTAAATGTTGAGCTTTCGTTCGTACCGATTAAAGTGCAATGCGCTTGATTATCAAGGATGTGAAGATAGTGCATCGGCAAGTGATAAATATTTTATTCATGAGATGACGATGGTGGAACTGACCTACATATTCCATAGCGGGTTCATGGTGGAGACGGATGGGTGCATCCTCGTCTTCGACTACTGGATGGACCCTAAGGGTATTGTACGCCAGCGTATCAGCAGTTGTGGCGATAAACGCATCTATGTGTTTGCAAGCCATTTCCATGAGGACCATTTCAACAGAGAAATATTCTGCTGGCGAAGCCTGGCCGGTGGGGACATCACCTACATCCTGTCAAAGGACATCCTGAGGCATCATAGGGCAGGCCGGGATGAGGCTGACGTGTGGATGGCCAAGGGCGCGACTTGGGAGGATGAGCACATTAGGGTAGTGGCCACAGGCAGCAATGACAGTGGGGTAAGTTGGATTGTGGAGGTGGATGGGAAGCGGATTTTCCATGCGGGTGACCTCTGTAACTGGTATGCACGATTCCTGGCAGATGGAGCCCCTGTGGGTGAAATCCATAGTGAGGAGTTCGGGAGGATAGACCCCGTGGCCGAGGAGAAGCACTTCTTGGGCGAACTGAAGGACATACGCAAGCGAAGCGACTCGTTTGACATCGTGATGTTTCCTGTAGATGGGCGTATAGGCAATGGTTACACCCTGGGCGCGCGTCAGTTCATTGAGCGTTTTCAGGTTGGCCTGTTTGTCCCAATGCACTTTGTGGCGAGCGGGTTTGAGTCGGCCTGGCGTATGGAGCCTTTCTGCCTGGAGAGGGGCATCCCTTTCTGGCGCATCGGATATGAGGGTGAGGAAGTCTCGCTCCTGGACGGATGCCTCATACGGCACTCGTCCCTGCAGGACATTCCACGCCTGCAGGACATCTTTGGCATGGCCCGTAAGTTCATGGCGGACACAGGCAATCCTGGTCAGTGGACTGGGGATTACCCTGGTGAGGAACTGCTTCGCCAGGACATTGCCAGCGGGGACAGTTTTGTCATTCAGGTGGGCTGCAGAATCGTGGCCACATTTGTGCTCCGTGCAGGTGCCGACCCCACCTATGCCACCATCTATGATGGACAGTGGCCTGATGACAATCCCTATGCCACCATCCACCGAATAGCCAGTACGGGCGAGCGTGCAGGCATCCTGCACCTTGTCCTGCAGTTTGCCTTTCGGCACTATGGCACCATCCGCATTGACACTCATCGTGACAACAGGGTGATGCGTCGTGCCATTGCCAGGGAAGGGTTCGCCTATTGTGGCATTATCCATTGCTGGAATGGTGACGAGCGTATGGCCTACCAGTTTACAAGCCGACCGACTTACTAATATTCTCCTCACTTCATGCCTTGCCTTTCATCGTTTATGGGTAACTTTGTGGTAGCCGTAGGGCCGTTGTCCTATGGGGAAACAAAATAATGTGTGGAATATGAAGAAGACATTTTTGGGAATGGCTGTCGCCCTGATGCTGGCCGCCTGTAATACCCACAGGACAAAGGAGACGGCAACTGTCATTACCACAGACTCGACAAGTGTGATGACCAGCATGATGATGAGCCGCAGGAGCATACGTGCCTACAAGGACTCTGTCATCAGCCGCGAGACCCTGGGCGAGATACTGAGGTGTGGCATCAATGCACCTAACGGCATGAACAGACAGTCCTATGAGATCAGGGTGATAGACTCGCCCGCGCTCATCGACTCCATCACCGCTGCTGTGGTAAGGGACAACCCCAAGGTGGCAGAGCGTGAGGGGTTCAAGAATATCTTTGTGAACGCGCCTTGCGTGGTGTGCATAGCCAGTGATACGGCGTATGACCTGGCCCAGGTGGACTGTGGACTGCTGGGCGAGAACATTGTGCTTGCTGCCTGGGCAAGGGGTATCGGCTCATGCTGCCTGGGCAGTTCTGCCCGATGGCTCAAGGACTCTCCCTCGGCCAGACCGTATCTTGACCGTATGGCCTTCTCCAGTGGCTACGAACTCCTCTACTGCATTGCCCTGGGCTATCCCGACGAGACTCCCAAGGCCAAGCCCAGGCGTGATGACATGATACGGTTTGTGGAATAGGCAGACTCGTGGCCCCTGGCTGAGTGGCGGTGACAGCCGTGCATGGCCAGTCCCGTCACCCTCTCGGGTCCGGGGCATCATTCCATCTGCCCATGCACGCCAGAGTATAGTCGTCAGTGTCCAGCACGCCCCTTGCCAGGAGTGCCTGCATCAGTCTGGCAAACTCGGTGGGGGAGGCGGTGGCATGCAGCAGGGGTTGTAGTACACCACTCCAGAAGTCGGGTATGGAGGTCTCTGCCATGCGCAGGAGGCGTGTGTTGGCTGATGATTTCAGATACTCCTCGGCCAGTTCCTCCCTGTACTCCATACATTCTGACAGTTCATACATCATCAGAATGTAATGTGCCAGGGCATCACTGGCAGCAAACAGCACCGAGGTCTTGTCCAGTTGGAAGCACCCATTCCGGAAGCCCCTCTCGTCCATCGGGTCCTTGCAGCTCACGAGCATGGGCGGGTTGCTGAAGTCAGGCAGCGTGGTAAAACTGTGCTCCAGCCTGCCTGTCCTCTGGCTGTAGTGGAAGACCACGCTGTCACCATACGCCATCCACAGGCATTGCTCCTTGCCCGCCATCCATGCCGCAGCAATGGTGGCGCACGAACCTTCCTTATAGAACTTGCCCAGCAGGGTTCCGTCCTCCATCCGGGCTCTCTCCTCATGCTCGGTGTAGAACGCTTCCCAAATGTCATCTACCCACCTATCCAGTTCCTCATACGAGCGGATGGGGCTCCCCTTGGGCAGATGCTGAATTAGGTAGGCCGACCACTCATGGACATACAGCCCACAGCCTCCAGCACCATCCGAGACGGCGATACAGTCCTCCGAGGCATACCAGGCATCCTCGTTGGGTCCCTGGTCGTGCGGTTTCGCAAGGCTTACTCCTCCATACATGTGTTGTTCCTCCCTGTGGTTAGTTCTGGTTTGCCAGCATGCTTGACAGTGTGCCTATGCGCATCATCTTCACCAGCCGCTCCATGCCCGTGTTCACACCCATGGCATGATAGCGGATGTCCGTCTGTCGGTCTCCGAACAGGGAGCGTATCTGCTCATTATAGTTCAGAGGCAGCAGGCTGGACATGGCGAAGAGCCTCTCGCCATAGCCATTCCCGTTCAACTCACTCACGGTGGCGGGAAACACCACCGACTCGGCATGGCCGGGCACAACATGGATGTTGAAGAAGAGCACGTTGCCATCATTTGTGAACATGGACTTCAGCAGGTTGGCCTGTTGCTGCATCTCCTCATGCGTGGTGCCGTTGTACACTCCGTCGGTGATGTTGATGACGGTGGGAGGGTAGCAGTCCTGGTCATGGTGCTCCCTCATCCAGTTCTCCAGCAGCCCTTCGGCCCTTCTCAGGGCCTTGTCCATGTGTGTCCAGCTGCCGTCATGTCTGGCCGTCATCCATTGCTTCCTCTCCACCTCCTTTTTGGTGATACCCTTGCGTGTCCTCACCTCCTCCCGGACCATCTTCTTCTGGTAGGGATTGTCGCGTATCTCCTCGGGAGTCACGAAGTCACGTCCTGCCAGACTGCCATTCCATGCGCTGTAGGCCTCGGTGCCGTATCCTATCATGGCAATGTCAAAGTAGTGGCGTGTCTCGTTGTTCTTCACGCAACGCTCGACCAGTTCGTTTAGTTGGCTGTTCACGATGCGTGCTACGGCCTCTGACAGAGTCATGTCCTCGCCGTTGAATGTCGTCAGCCTGCGCATGGACACACTTTGGTCTATCAGGAATATGAAGGCCGTGGGATGCTCCCTATCCACCCTGGCGGTATAGGCTTTCTTGCCCTGCATCTGTTGCGGGCGTGTGGGGATGGGGATACCGAAGTTCCCTATATTCCTTATATATTGCAGTGGGATGCAGTTTTTCACCAGCACCTCGGCCTGGTAATAGGGCTGTTCGTCGGCATCCAGGTCAAAGTGGTTGTTCATCTTCACCGTGGGGAAATGTATCTGTCGGAAATCCTCCAGCTTGCCTCCCACGTTGGCCCCGTTGCGTGTGGCATTACGGTCGGCATATTGGGTGTTTGGATCATAGATGACTTCGGGGTCAATCTCCAGGATTACGGGGTTGGAGATTCTCCCCTCGTTCATTGCCACGAACATCATCGGGTGCTTGCTGGTGAAGCTGACCCGCACATAATGTTCCAGTCCATCCCGCTGGTCCAGCGACCATGACACGGAGCCCGCTCCACCGCCCCCAGGCCGGGGAATGCTGATGCCCCGCTCCTCACAGTCTTTCCACGAGAGGAGTCCGCCATTCCTGATGATGCTTTCCAGGTTGTCCCTGTCGGTGAAGTGATAGAGTGTGTTGATGCGGTGCTGCCTCAGTATGTTCTGGAACTCTTGCCAGTTGCTTCTCTTTTCCATGTTGTCTTAGGGCTTGATGTTCTTGATGCTGTCTTCGTAGGGATAGATGCCCTCTGCGAATGCCTTGACCAGGAAGGCATGCGAGAGCGGTTTGGTGGGATTGTTCACGTCACAGTTTGTGTTGAAGTCCAGCAGAACGATGGTCTTCGTCTTGCTCGCCTCTCTCAGTCTGTCCATGATGCTGGCTACCTTGTTTTCCAGTACCCATCTGTAGGTGGGCAGGTATATCTGTTTCCTGGCCTCGATATAGTCCAACAGTTGTGTGCCGTTTACTCCCTTTCGGTGTCCCAGGGGGATGCCAAACCGCCTCACAGTCCGCTTCAGGTTCTTCATCGTCACGTTCTGGAACAGGGACGTATCTACATCCGCATGTTCAAAGACTTTCAGTCCTTGCCACACCGCCTCCACGCACATGGCTTCCATGCCAGGGCTGAACGGGACGGGTATTCCCCCATGCGGGTAGAATGGGCTAAGCCTCACCAGTCCGTCTGTCGCATGGCTGGTCACGTCAGCGAGGATTGCTCCAGGATAAGCCTTGAGTAAGTTCTCGCGCTTCTTTCTTATGGAGTCTATGATTATCATAACCATTCAAACACTCTTTCTCCGAATCGTATTCTAATTTCTTCTTTAGTTCTTGGGGAGAGGTGGTCGCAGTTATAGAATGCAGAGCTTCCAACGCTAGTCACGCTGTTGGGTATTTCAATGGAAGTGAGGCTGCTGCACCAGCTGAATGCCGAATTCCCGATGCTAGTCACACTGTCGGGTATTTCAATGGATGTGAGGCTTTCGCAATCCCAGAATGCCGAATTCCCGATGCTTGTGACGCTGTCGGGTATTTCAATGGAAGTGAGGCTGCAGCAACCCCAGAATGCCGAATTCCCGATGCTGTTCACGCTGTCGGGTATCTCAATGGAAGTGAGG
>CAVKOT010000169.1:0-6454 GCA_963658045.1 Opitutia bacterium UBA4654 | reverse complement strand
GCTGCGCTCCTTCTTCGGACATGGAAATATACCTCGCAGTCTGGGCGAAATATAACAGTGTTTAATTTTGAACATCTACTTATCAAGTTCTATATTATAAAAAAAGAAGCACCCGCCAATTGCACATAGTAAATGACCAAATCGTAAATGGACAAATGAAATTGTACATTGTAAATGGTCTAATTGTAATTGGAGTTGTACATTGTAAATTGTCAAATTGTAAATGAGGTTGTGTAACTAAGCGTGCCGTGTATGAAGGAGAGCAGCATGGCCGCCACGACCCAGACGGCATGCCTGCGCAGGCCCCACGAGAGCATGAGGCAGAACTTGCCGGCCGAGGTAAAGTAGAGGTTGAGGTAGGCATAGAGCACGGCCAGGGCCAGCATGATGAGCGCGATGATGGCCGGGAGTCCGCTCGCGAGTGGCGAGGGCCATATCCCGCCCGTGATGGCGCGCAGGGGGCTGTCCGGCAGGACCAGGGCCAGCAGGGGCAGGGAGCACAGTACGAGGGCCGCCAGCGCGGTTGTCCACAGGGCCGCCATGTTGCTTCCCCGCCTGTATATCCTGGCACATATCTCCCACGCGCCCGCCGCCGAGGCATAGAGCAGGGTGCAGGCGGTGAGCGGGGTGGCCGTCAGGCTGCACAGGTGCAGGCAGAGCCACCTGAGCCCCTCCTCGGAGATGAGCGAGCGGCACGGGTAGCCAAAGGCCGACAGCATCCACGAGGCGGGCAGCATGCACACGGCCACGGTGGCCAGCACGGGGATTGTCCAGCGTGCCGCTGGATGGCCGTCAGTCCTCATCGGCTACCAGGTGGTCCACGTCGAGGATGTGCAGCTGGATGGCCCGCACGGCCAGTCTCACGGCATTCACGCCATTGCGCTCCTGGGGCGGGAACAGGCGGCAGATGAGGTCGGCCTGCCGCTTCTCCAGGCTCTTGGTGCCAAAGGGCATCTGCCTGAGCGAGGCTATCATCTCCTTGGTGTAGCCCAGTGCCAGGTGGCGCAGGAACCGCTCGTCATACTCGTCGATGTCATACTGCAGCATCGCGTCGGCCTGGGCCGACTCCGCGCACACGACCTTGCGGAAGCGTGCGATGACCTTCTCGAGGAACGGCTCGTTGAACACATACCGCCTGTCGTGCATGACCAGCATCACGTCATCACGCTCGAGCAGGTTGCCCGTCTTGAGTATGATGCCGTCGGCCCCTGCGGCCAGCACCTCCACCCACAGCCGCTCGTTGAGCACCTCGCCTGTGAACACGAGCACGTGCAGGGCAGGGTAGCGGCTCTTGAGCTGGCGGCAGATATCGACCCCCACGGTGGTCGAGCCGCCCAGGCCCAGGTCAAGCAGCACCAGCTGCGGCACCTGGGCACGCATGAGTTTCCAGAACTCGGCCTCGGTGGCTGCCGTGCCTATGATTTCAGCCTCGGGTATCTCGGAGTGGAAGATTTGCTCTGTGCCCTTGAGCTCAAGCTTCACGTCCTCCACGATGATGACTTTGAATGGTTCCATATATATGATATGTGTTTCCTTGTGTTTCCTTGTCTCTTGCCTGCTGCAAAGTTAGCACTTTTCTCCCATCAGCGTGCACCGGATGCAGAATCCTCCCGTCTCTGGCTCAGCCGTGAGCCTCAGTCCCGGGTGCCCGCATGAGGTGTCATACTCGCGCACGGCCTGCCGCGCCACCAGATAGGGGAAGCAGCGCGAGGTGGGGGTGAAGAGTTGCTCCAGGGGCACGCCTGCGGGCGTATGCCCCACACAGTGCAGGGTGACCTCGACGCGCCCTGCCTGCCGCTCGGCCTGCATACGGATGTCCTGGCAGCATCCCGCCAGGGGGGTGGCCAGCGAGGTGAGCAGCGTGCGCAGGAGCACCTCGTCGCCCATGACCGTGGCATCGGTCTCCCGGGCCGTGAAGCGGGCTGGCGTACCGTCGGGCACCCTCGTGCGTGCCATGCGCTGGGCCACATAGGTGAAGAGGGGCTGCAGCATGACCCTGCGCCGCTGCAGCGGCCTCTGCTCGGTCTGGTGCGAGGCCTGCTGGTAGAGCAGCATATAGACCTGGCGGTAGGACTCCAGCAGGTCCGACAACTCCTCCAGCCCCTCCTGCCCAGCCTCCTGCCCGCTGGCCATCGAGGCGACCATCTGTCGCGTGCGTGCCGGGTAGTACATGGTCTCGTGCTTGATGGTGCTGAGCGAGTTGTCCAGTATCTGGTTCATCACATACAGGCGGTTCTCCTCAAACTGGAGCCTCTCCAGCCTCTCCTCCTGCTCCTTCACCTGGTCTTCCTGTTGCTTGGTCTGCTCCACCCACCCGGTTGCCTCGTGGTACAGGTCCCCGACCAGTTTGCCCAGGGGGCTTCCTTCCGGCAGGAGCGACTGGGCCGTGTCCCTGAGGCTCTCCAGCCTCCTCAGCTCCTGCCCTGGGCTGGCCGTTGGGGCTGGCTGTTGGGGCGAGCCCTCCTGCCCGGGGGAGAAGGTGTGGAAGTAGAGGAGAAGTGACTGCTGGGCCGAGCGCAGCAACTGGCTCACCTGCTCAAAGTGCTTGCGGCTGCGCAGTCGGTCGCGCAGGAACAGGTGGTAAAACAGCACCAGGGCCACCAGCGAGAGTATGGACACGAGCACGTAGAGCACATTGGTGTCGAAACTAATCTTCTCCATCTGGTGGCAATAGGCCGACAGGGAGGAGTCCTGGCTGTAGAGGCGGTGCAGGCGCACGCACTCGCTGTTCTGCCAGCGGTAGTCGTCCCACCGCTTGAGAGCCAGGGCCGAGATGGCCATCTCATTCCTGAGCGACACCAGCAGGGCTGTGTCGGCGCGGGTGCCCATGCGTCTCACGGCCTCCTGCCCCAGGGCGTAGGCCTGCTCGTAGCGGCCCTCCACATTGGCCGCATACACAGAGTCGAACAGTTCGGACGGGGTGGCCTCGCGCGCCTGGACACCGGGGGCTGACGCAAGCGCGAGCACGAGGCACAGCACCCTGGGCAGGCGGAACCAGAAGCGGCTCCCACGCCCCTGCTCGCTCTCCACCCCGAAGGCGCAGACGTGGAAGAAGGCCGAGGTCTTCCTGTACTTCTCGATGATGCCACGGCAGTTCATGATGCCAAATCCAAATCCCTTGCCTTCCCTGCCTTCGCCTATCTCCCTCGGGTCATAGACCTTGCTGTGGTTGAGCGTGAACACATCGTCGGGTGACAGGCCTGCGCCTGTGTCGCGGACGCTTACCTCCACATACTCGTCGGTGGCGGAGGCCTGCAGCGAGACCGTCCCGCCGCTGGGGGTGAACTTGCGCGCGTTGTCGGCCAGGGTGTTGGCCATGAACATGGTGAGTGCCTTGTCAGCCTTCACGCGCACGTCGGTGGGCTGCACCTCCAGGGTGATGCCCTTCTGGGTAAAGGCGTGGCTGCCCAGGGCGATGATGCGGAACACGTCGGCCAGGGCAAAGGTGCTCACGTGCAGGCTCAACTGGCCGCGCTGCACCTGTATCCACTCGGTGAGCAAGCCGTTGATGCGCATAATCTCCTCGGCCAGCTCGCCCACGTAGTCCAGCCTGTCGGGGCTGACCTTGCCCTCCTGCCGCATGCGCTTCACCTCGGCACGCATGCGGTCAAGGTAGGGCACGATGGCATAGACGAGCGACACCTTGGCCCGCCGTTCCAGATTGCCCTGCACCAGTTCCTGGGCATGCGACTGGGCTGCCTGGCATTCCTGCTCCACCTCCTCCAGCCGCTCCTGCCACCTGGCGGCACATTCGTCCCTGGCCTCTGTCATCTCGCTGAACGCCTGCGAGGTGCGTATGTTGTTCAGGCTCTGGAAGTGCATGCGCGTGTTGTGCTGCAACTTGCGTGTGTAGATGGCAAACAGGATGGCGACCAGAAGCACCAGCATGGTGAGCATGAAGAGTTTGCGGTGTATGGTGTGCACCTCCTCGGCCAGGATGTCGCGCCGGGAGTCCAGTTCGCGGTTCTGGCGTGACTGGTCAAGCAGGTCCAGGTAGGCATTCCTGTGGAGGTCCGAGGCGGCCTTGTCATCAAGTGCGCTGTAGGCCATGCTCAACTTCTCGTGTATGCTGGCCATCCAGGGCTCGACGATGGTCGTGTCGCGCATCTGCTGCTCCTCCACGATCGAGAGGGCTGTCTGGAAGTGGGAGAGTGCCAGGCGGGGCTGTCCCTGGGTGAAGTAGATCTCGCCCAGCGTGCGGTAGGCGCAGGCGGTCTGGTAGCGGTCCTTGTAGGCGCGGAACAGGGTGAGTGCCCTATGGGCCAGGAGCAGGGCCAGGTCCGGGGCCGACAGGGGGGTGCCTTCGGGCGAGAAGCGCGCCACCAGGTAACTGTAACTCTCGGGCTCCCGTGTGCGTATCAGCCGTGCCTGGGTGGTGTCGGCCAGCATCGAGGCCAGAGCCTGCAGGCTGTTGGCCTGGAAGTAGGTGCACCCTGTGGCGCGTGCTGTGGTGTAGGCACCCAGCAGGTGGTGAAACTCCTCCAGTGTCACGTCGGCAGCCTTGCCCGTTATCAGTCCGCCGCTGCCCAGCATGTAATGGTAATATATCCATTGGGTGGTGTCACGCTCCAGCGACACCTCGGAGTCGATGCTGTGTATCTCGCTGCGCGCGGCTTCATCCTGCCCCAGGTAATAATAATAGGTGGAGGAGACGATGTGGAGCTCGGTGAGGGCATAGTGGAACATCCTCAACTGTTCGCGGGTGAGCCCCTCACGTTCCTCCCCGATGCGCGAGATGCGGTGCAGGGCATGGTTGCGGTGGCTGAAGAAGGCATATCCGTCACCCGTCTTCTGCGCCACCTTCATGGCAAGCACATCGGCCCGCAGGAGCTCTATCTGGTCAGACGTGCAATGGTAAGCCTCGCCCAGCAGGTGGGCCGACTTCTCATAGGACATTTGCTGATAGGCGATGTAGGCCTGGTTGCAGTACGCTTCGGCACGCTCTGCAGTACCTTGCGGAGCCAGACGCAACGCCTTGCGTGCGTACAGGAGGCTGCTGTCAATATTCCTGTATCGCCACCAAAAGGCCAGCGTGTTGCTGTGGGCGGCTTCCTGCCTGGCCTGCTGGTGGGTGCACGAGGCACACACGCATGCCAGCAGTATGCTCAGAAACAGACGGACAAATCTTCCTGGCATAGGCAAATGGGCCCTCTCCTCATAGCCACGAGGCTACCGAGACGGCACGGATGAGTGCATAGGTGAGTGAAACGGAGAAGGCGAGGAAGATGGCGGAGAAACTGGATTTCTCATACCCCGATGATGTGCGGAGTGATGTGCCATAGTCGCTGTGCAGGGAGGGGGCACGACATATCCTGTGGCAAACGATCCAGAACAACGTGCCCGAGATAAGGCCGCAGAGAGCGCCGCAGAGGATGTCGAGGGGGAAATGCACGCCCAGGTAGATGCGTGTGTAACTGGAGAGCAGGGCCCACGAGAAGAGCAGGATGCCCGTGGGCGCATGGCGGAAAACCAGAGTGAAGAACATGGCTGCGCCAAAGGTGTTGGCAGCGTGGCTGGAGATAAACCCATACAGTCCCCCCCGATAGCCGTGCACCACATCCACCAGTCCCTCGAGTCCAGGCGTATGGGTGGGGCGGAACCTGTGGAAATAGGGCTTGCACAGGCCGCTGGAGAACTGGTCGGTAAAGATGACGAGCAGCACCGCACACAGGATGATGGTGAAGCACACGCCAGGACGCTGGTTGCGGAACAGCACATAGACCAGCGCGACCAGCAGCGGCACCCATGTGAGCGTCTGGGTGAGCGTCCACATCAGACCGTCCATGAAGAGCGAGTTGCTGCCGTTCAGGGCAAGCAGCAATTCCTGGTCCAGGGTTGTCAGTCGTTCCAGCATGGCGTGAGGGGGTAGGGGGTGGTCAGATGATTACGAAGTGCTTCTTCTGCACCCAGCCGACCTTGCCGTCGGCAATCTCTATCTCGGCCCAGTCCTTCAGACTCCCGTCGCGTATCTCGACCCGGGTGCCCTCATGCAGGAGGAACAGGTCATTGCCACCCTCTGACGGGGTGCTCTTGACGGTTACCACCGAGGACATGATCACGCCCGCGTCATGACGGTTGGCCTCATGTTTCTGGTATATCGCGCACACGTTACCCAGCACGCAGAGCAGCAGGCAGAGTGCGGAGGCGAAGAACCCGCACTTGCGCAGCCTCATGCCGTCGGCCATGAGGAACAGGGCCGCGGCCACCATGGCCAGGATGAAGAGGGTGAGACAGGCCCATGTCCACTCCCCGAGGTTGAGCATGCTGGCCATGCGCTGGAAGATGTCAAGCACCACGAAGCTGTGCTTGGCCGTTATGCGGTCAATGGTCTTCTCACGAGCCAGTTGCAGGTTGGCCTCGATGTCATCGTCGGCAGGGTCCAGCTTGTGCGCGCGCTCAAACCACAGCACACTCTTGGCCATGTCGTCCATGCGGTAATAGGCACATCCCAGGT
>CAVKOT010000168.1:0-6463 GCA_963658045.1 Opitutia bacterium UBA4654 | reverse complement strand
CACCGACACCATGACCTCGTACCCCAAGCGCAGGCTTCACCTGACCGACCGCAATGGCACGGGCGACACGCTCTCCAGCGCAGCAGCCACTCATCTGGCCCTGGGCGAGAGCCTGCAGGAGGCCGTGCGCAAGGCTGAGGAATACATGAACCACTTCCTGGCCTCGCCCCGTTATGTGATAAGCGGCGGGCTGGGCCAGGGGCAAACGAAAGGAGAGTATATAGAATGAACACGCGCGTACATAATCTATTGCGCACACTGGCGGCCTGCTTGGCCGTAGTGGCTGGCCTGGCCCTCACCACGAGTTGCGGGCACGGGCACAGGGGCACGGACAGCCCCCAGGGTGACACCATCACCATGGCCTACGCCCGCAACCTGGTCATGGTGCAGTATGCCAATCGCATCGAGGTCACCATGCTTGACCCCTGGCATGAGGGGCGCACGCTGGCGCGCTACACCCTCACGGGCGACAGCACCATGCGTGGCGAGGGCGTCATACATGTGCCCCTCAGGCGCGCGGCTGTCTTCACATCCGTGCACTGTGCCCTGTTCCGCGAACTGGGTGCGCTGGATGCGGTGCGCGGCGTGTGTGACCTGCAGTACATGCCCCTCGGCTACATCCGTGACGGGGTGGGGCAGGGGCGCATCAGCGACCTGGGCAACAGCATGGAGCCCAACATGGAGCGGCTCATCGACCTCATGCCCGACGCTGTGCTGCGCAGCCCCATGGAGCAGAGTGGAGGCTATGGCAAGATAGGCCGCCTGAGCATCCCTGTGGTGGAGTGTGCCGACTATATGGAGGTCAGTCCGCTGGCCAGGGCCGAGTGGATACGCTTCTATGGCCGGCTGGTGGGGCAGGCCGGGCGTGCCGACAGCATCTTCGCCCGCGTGCAGCGTCGCTATACCGACCTGCAGGGCCGTGCCGCACTCACCAGTGACAGGCCCCGCCTCATCTGCGAGGCACCCTACAACGGCCAGTGGTACATGCCCGCTGGAGGCAGTACCATGGGCCGGATGTATGCCGATGCCGGGGCCAACTACCTCTTTGCCGACATCCCCGGGACAGGCTCCAGTCCGCTGAGCATCGAGCATGTGCTCGAGCGCGCGCTGGATGCCGACGTGTGGCTCATCAAGACCTATGGCCTGCAGAGCCGCAAGCAACTGGTGGCCGACACGCCACTGCTCAAGGGCATCAAGGCACGGGTGTGGACTTGCGACCCCTCGGTGACGGGGTTCTATGAGGAGACCCCCTTCCATCCTGACCTCCTGCTCGCCGACCTCATCGCCATCCTGCATCCCGAGGTGGGGCTCTCGCCCGCCAAGAGATACTTCCATCCCATTCCATGAGACACAGCCTCGCCATCCTGCTCCTGTGCCTCCTGGTGGCCGCGCTCGCACTTGCCAACGTGTGGCTCGGCTCGCTCCACATACCCCCTGGAGCCGTGTGGGACATCCTGTGTGGCAGGCAGGTCCAGGGGCACCAGGCCTGGGCCTTCATCATCCTGGAGAGCCGTGTGCCCCAGGCCATCACAGCCCTGCTGTGCGGGGCCTCGCTCAGCGCGTGCGGCCTGATGCTGCAGACGGCTTTCCGCAACCCCCTGGCCGGCCCCTCCATACTGGGTATCGACGCGGGAGCCAGCCTGGGCGTGGCCGTGGTCATGCTCATGCTGGGCGGCACGGTTACGCTGGGCTACCTGTCGGCGGGCGGCTATCTGCTGGTCATCATGGCAGCCATGGCGGGCGCGCTGCTGGTCATGGCACTGCTCGTGGCCCTGTCACAGGTGCTGCGCAATGCCCTCACCCTGCTCATTGCGGGAGTCGTCATCAGTTATGTGACGGGCAGCGTCATCCAACTCCTCAGTTATCTGGGCACCGACGAGGGCGTGCATCATTACATCCTGTGGGGCATGGGCAACTTCAGCAGCGTCTCCACTGACCGCCTGCCTGTCTTCTGCGCCCTCACGCTCGGTGGCCTGGCCGGGGCTGTCCTGCTGGTGAAGCCTCTGGATGCCTTGCTGCTGGGCGAGCGTTATGCCCAGGGTCTGGGGGTCAATGTCAGGCGCGTGCGGCAGGCACTCCTGTTGGTCACGGGACTCCTCACGGCCACCACCACGGCCTTCTGCGGCCCCATCTCCTTCCTGGGCCTGGCCGTTCCCCACATAGCCCGCATGCTGATGCGCACCAGCATCCACCGTGTCCTGCTGCCCTCGTCCATGCTGGTGGGGGCCGCGCTCACCCTGGCCTGCAACCTCCTGTGCACCCTGCCTGGCGGGGGCACCATCATCCCCATCAACGTCATCACACCGCTGGTGGGCACCCCCGTCATCCTGTATGTGATACTGGGGCGGAACCATTCGTAAGCACATAAATACCTAACAGATACATAATGAAAAGAACATCTCTACTCGTGGCTGCTGCCTGCCTGGGCCTGGCCGCCACCGCAAAAGTGACCTATCAGACCGTCCCTCTGCCGCAGCACATCGACCTCGATGCCAGTGGCAAGGTGGCCCTGCTCATCAAGGGGCAGGCCGTGACCTATCCCGCAGGCAATGAGCGGATGAAGGGTACCGCCACTCTGGCTGCCGAGTACCTCTCCCTCACCGCGCGTGAGGCGGGCCGCAAGGCCGTGCCCGGCGTGCAGCTCATGCTGGGGCTCAAGAGTGACAACCCCGACGCGTATGCCATCACGATAGACAAGAAGGGCATACGCATCCAGGGCGCGAGCGAGAGCGGGGTCTTCTATGGCCTGCAGACGCTGCGCAAGAGCGTGTCGGGCGAGCAGGGCGACACCATCAGCCTGCCCTATGCCACGGTGAGCGGCGAGCCACGCTTCCAGTACCGTGGCACCGAGCTGGACTGTGCGCGCCACTTCTTTCCCGTTTCCTTTGTCAAGCAGTTCATCGATATTCTGGCCCTGCATGGCATCAACCGCTTCCACTGGCACCTGACCGACGACCAGGGCTGGCGGTTCGAGATGAAGTCGATGCCCGAACTGGCTGCCAAGGCAAGTGTGCGCCCCAGCACGATTATCGGCAAGAACGTGGGCCTGGGCGACCCTGTCAACGCCATCTATGATGACACCCCCGAGACGGGCTACTACACGCAGGAGGAGATGAAGGACATCGTGCGCTATGCCCAGGAGCGGTTCGTCACCATCGTCCCCGAGATAGACCTGCCTGGCCACATGGTGGCGGCCCTCAGTGTATATCCCGAACTGGGTTGCACCGGCGGCCCCTATGAGGTGTGGCGGCACTGGGGCATCTCGCAGGAACTGCTCTGTGCGGGCAACCCCAAGACGCTGGACTTCCTGCACAAGGTGATGGACGAGCTGTGTGAGGTGTTCCCCGGCAAGCTCATCCACATAGGTGGTGACGAGTGTCCGCGCGTCCGCTGGCAGCAGTGTCCCAAGTGTCAGCGCAAGATGAAGGAACTGGGGCTGAAGAACGAGGCGCAGTTGCAGACCTACATCAACAAGGACATCGAGGCCTACCTGGCCGCTAAGGGGCGTGAGATCATCGGGTGGGACGAAATCCTGGAGGGCGGCTTGAGCGAGCGGGCCAGCGTGATGAGCTGGCGCGGATTCCAGGGCGGCATCGAGGCCGCACGCCAGCACCACCATGTGGTGATGACCCCTAGCAGCCACTGCTATATCGACCACTACCAACTCAAGAAACACGATGCGCAGCCCCTGGCGATAGGTGGCTACACGCCCGTGAGCAAACTGTATGGCCTGGAGCCTGTGCCTGCCGAGCTGACCGAGGAGGAGCGTCCCTACATCATGGGCGTGCAGTGCAACCTGTGGACAGAGTATGTGCTGAGCCCCGACCATGCCATGTACATGCTGCTTCCCCGCCTGGCAGCCCTGAGCGAGGTGCAGTGGCTGCAGCCCGAGGCCAAGAACTATGACGACTTCAGCGCCAACCGCCTGCCTGCCCTCATAAGTCTGTACCGCCAGTTGGGCTACAAGTACTGCACCTCGTTTGAGTAAGTGATTGCAGGACAAAGCCATGACAAGGCCTACAGGAGGACGGGGATGGAGATAAGACTGCATGATGTGACCACAGGATATGGCTCCCGTGCCGTGGCACGGGGGCTGAATGCCTGCCTGCGCCAGGGCGGCATGGTGTGCCTGCTGGGTGCAAACGGGGCGGGCAAGAGCACGCTCCTGCGCACCATCGGAGGCTTCCAGCCTGTCTTGCAGGGCGAGGTGACCGTGGACGGAGAGCCGGTGGCACGGCTGGGTGCGGCACGCATGACCCGCCTCATGAGCGTGGTGCTCACCGAGCGCATTGACGTGCAGGGACTCTCGGTGCGTGACCTCGTGGGCATGGGACGTGCCCCCTACACAGGCTTCTGGGGCACCCTGCAGCCCGCTGACAGGAGCATCGTCGAGGACTCCATGCACCAGGTGGGTATCCTGGAGCTGGCCGACAGACAGGTGGCCTCACTGAGCGATGGCGAGCGGCAGAAGGCCGTGATAGCCAAGGCACTGGCGCAGCAGACCCCTGCCATCCTGCTGGATGAGCCCACGGCCTTCCTGGACTTCCCGTCGAAGGTAGATACCCTGCGTCTCCTGAGCCGCCTGGCCCACGACATGCAGAAGCTCATCCTGCTGAGCACCCACGATGTGGAACTGGCCCTGCAGTTGGGCGACATCCTCTGGCTGATGGACAGCCGGGGGCTGAGCATCGGTTCGCCCCGCCAGCTGGCAGACGATGGCACCATAGCGCGCTTCTTCGAATGTGAGGGGGTGGAGTTCGTTCCCGAGACACTCACCTTCCGCATGACGGACGGCCCCTTCCTGGCCTCCCCCCGGGGGGAGGGATGATTGTCTGTGCGCTCCACCTGGTTTCTCCCCGGGGGGAGGGGCGGATATCCTCCCTGTTCTGGCTTCCCTTTAGAGAAGGTCATGCGTGTGTTTCCAGGGAGGTGAGATATTGCAAAAAGGAACGCGGCGCACTGCCATTCAGAATGCAGTGCGCCGCGTTGTTTTATGCAGCGGCATGCGTAGCCTGATGCAGCGGCATGCGTAGCCTGATGCGGCGGCATGTGTAGCCCGATGCAGCGGCATGTACGGGTCAATGGAATTTGCTCCTCCCCTTGGGGAGGCGGGGAGGGGCCGTCATCGCCCTACTTTTCACCAGTGCCGCAAACTCATGGTTCTTGAGCCCCCAGCGTGGTGCTATGACATACTCTGGCGGGCTCTGGCTCACGAAACGCTCCAGTACGAGCGTGCGCGGAAGGTGGCTGACGTATTCCAGCACCAGGTCCACATACTCCTGGGCTGTGGGCGTGGTCCAGGGATGGGCGGCATACTCCCGCGCCAACTCCGTGCCACGGATGACCTGCAGTTGGTGCAGCTTGAGCGTGGTGAGCGGCAGGGCTGCTATGAGGTCGGCCTGGCGCATCAGTTCGTCATGCGTCTCCCAGGGAAATCCCAGGATGATGTGCGCCCCCACGTGTATGCCTCGTGCGGCCGTGCGCTGTATGGTCTCCCTGGCCTGCATGAAGGTGTGCCCACGGTTGACACGGCGCAGCGTCTCCTCGCTCGCGCTCTCCACGCCATACTCCACCAGCAGGAAGGTGCGGTGGCTCAGCCGCTCCAGGTAGTCAAGCAAGGGGTCGGGCATGCAGTCGGGACGGGTGCCGATGACCAGTCCCACCACATCGGGCACGCTGAGGGCTTCCTCGTAGAGGGCCTGGAGGCGGGAGAGGGGGCCATGGGTGTTGGTATAAGACTGGAAATAGGCCAGGTACTTCAGCGTGGGATACTTGCGCCCGAAGAACCGCTTGCCGGCCTCCAGCTGCTCCGTGATGCTGCCCCCCTGGCGGCAGTAGGCAGGATTGAAGGTGCGGTTGTCACAGAACGTGCAGCCCCCGGTGCCCACCGTGCCGTCCCTGTTGGGGCACGAGAATCCCGCATCCACCGAAATCTTCTGGGCCTTGCAGCCCAACTCTGCCTGCAGCCAGGCACCGAACTCCTTGTATTCCATACGGCAAAAGTACACAAAAAAGGAGAAACGGCGGCTCGGCGGACGTGGCTTTTGCCGATTTGTCGTACCTTTGTCCTTATGAACGAAACAAACAAGCATAGAACATGAAAAGGCTATTACTCCTGACGGCTCTGCTCTGCGGACTCTCGGCAGCCAGCGTTGCAGACAACCTCACAATCGAGAACCTGACCAACGGAACATACTCCGCACGCCACATCAATGGGGTCAACCCCCTGGCCGATGGCGAGAGCTACAGCCAGCTGAGCGCGGATGGCAAGCAGATACTGCGCTACAGTTTCCGCACCGGTAAGCAGACGGGCGTGCTCTTTGACCCCAGTATGCTCAAGCAGCGCATACGCATCCCGCGCATCGACGGTTACATCATGAGCCCCGATGAGACGCATATCCTGCTGCAGACTGACACGCGGGCCATCTACCGGCACAGCCGCACGGCAGAGTACTATATATAT
>CAVKOT010000167.1:2343-6468 GCA_963658045.1 Opitutia bacterium UBA4654 | reverse complement strand
ATGTCCGTGGCACTGATTACGATGACTATCTCGATGCTGTCACTTATCTTCTGGAACATGCGCAACTTGCTGTCGGGAAGAAATCCAGGCAGCACACGACTGGCATGATGGTCATCAAAGAGTTTGCCTCCCAATTCGAGGTAGAGTTTCCCATCGAAGCGCGAGATGCGCTCCTTGATGTGTTCCGACTGTATTCTCTCGTACTTTCCGTTGTCAAATCCCGTTTTCATAATACTCTGTTTTGCCCTGCAAAATTACGAAAAAATCCCCGCCCAGGAGCATAAAAAGCCCGGTGAGGTTCGCTGCATGGCGCAACGAGTCCCACCGGGCCGTCCATCACAAGCCTGTGCAGGCTTACTTGCGGGTCTTGTCCATGAGCACCTTCATCCAGTATCCTCCAATCACGCTACGTGCCTTGAAGCCCACCATCTTGGCGGTCTTGGTGTCGCTCCAGTCGCTTATGGGCACACGGCTCTCGGTCTCGTTGATATAGGTGTAGATGGGAGCGACGAACTTCTGGAAGGTCTTCGTGTCGGGCGACATGGCCGCTGTCCACATGATCCAGTCTGTCTTGGTGTAGTCCTTGCGGCTGTCCAGGGGAAGTCCGTACTTGTTCTGGTGCTTCAGATAGTACTTTATCTCACGGTCATACACCTTGTCCGAGAAGAGGTTCAGGCCCCAGAGCTTGTCCCATATCATGTTATACTTCTGGCTCCAAGTGTTCTCGCGGTCGAAGGCCAGGCGGTAGTGGTCACCCTCAAGGGCCATCTCCTCCCACTTCTTGGCCATCTCCCTGGCACGTGCCAGGTACTTGTCGGCAGTAGCCTCATCGCCGCGCAGGCGAGCCAGTTCGCTGTAGCCAGCCACACCGCAGATGGCCTTGAGGGAGAGGTTACAGTTATGGGCCCAGTGACCTGCAAAGTCATCGGTGCAAAGCTGGTTGGCCGGATCCTGTCCGTTCTCGGAGAGATAGTTGGCCCAGGTGGTGATGATGTCCCAGTAGGGAGCCACATAGGAGGCGTTGCCTTCCTGCAGGCATATCTGCGCTGCCAGCGTGATCATGTTGCCGGCCTCCTCCAGAGGCATGTCGCCACCATACACCTGCCCGTTGGCGATGGGGTATGTGCCCAGGTCATGGGCGGCAAAGGGCTTGGTCCAGCGGCCGCTGCGGCTGTACTCGAAGATGCTTGTCATCATGCCCTTCTGCAGCTCGGGATTATAGACGAGGAAGAGCGGAGCCTCGGGGTAAGTGAGGTCCACGGTGTTGACACAGCCGTTGGAGTTGTTCTCCTTGGAGAACCACAGGAGGTTTCCATCCTTGTCCTCAAACAACTTGTGCGCGGCCATCACATGGCGGTATGAGCCACTCAGGATCTCGGCATACTGCTTGCCACCTGCGGCCACGCCGTCGTCATAGATTTGCTTGTCAAATGCGCGGCAGCGTGACATGATGCTTGCATAGCGGTTCTGCAGGTTGCGGAATGCCTGGAAGATGGTCACCTGGCCACCATGAGCCCAGTAGCCCTTGTAACGCTCATACATGTACTCGATGTCCTGCACCTCATCATAACCCAGCATGGTGAAGCTGGAGGCCTTCTCGACCTGTCCGAAATCATGCACGTAGGCCATCACGGGCATGTCGGCAGCCTTCTCGGCACGGATGCCCATGCCCCTGCCATGACCCTTGCCGCCCTGCATCTGGGGACGCTCGGGGCGGGGGAACTTGCCCGTCTGTGCGAATGTGTCCTGCACCTTGCCAGCATCACCCATGGTCACCTGGCCGTTGATGGCAGGCATGTAGAAGTATCCCCAGTCGATGCAGATGCCGTCACCCTTCTTGGCCAGGATGGGCTGCTCCACCGTGCCGGCCTTCACATAGGCAATGCCGTCCTGGTAGCCACGGCTGGTGAGGGTGGCCTGCGTGTCCTTGTTGACAGCCTGCTGTGCATCGGCCGAGAGGTAGAACTGCACGTCGTGCTTCTTTCCGTCGGTGCTGCGCACCTGGTAGGAGATGTAGTTGATGGGGGTGGAGATGAGGTCATAGTCATCTATCAGCATGGGGGCGGTGAACACCAGGTCCAGTTCCACCGGGCCGCACACCATAGTATAATAGGTATTGGTGGCCAGCACGTCCACGCTCTTCTGCACGGCAGTCTCCACCTTGATGCCCTGTGTCTTCACATTGCGATAGAGCCCGAAGTCGGCATACGCGCCACCTGTGGTGTTGTGGCAGTGTGCGGCTATCACGTTCTTGCCCGCATGCAGGAGTTTCTTGAGGTCGGCATCGAGGTGCAGTACCACATTATCGACCCAGGTCTCGCCAGTGGAGGCCACCTGCTTGCCATTGACATAGAGCTCGAAGACATCGTCGTGGGAATACTTCAGGTAGAGGTCCTCGGCCAGTTGCTCAGCGGTGAGGCTTACCTCTCGGCGTATGTATATGTCGCTGTTCTCACGGCTCCACTTGTTGCTCACATTGTCGAGTCCGTCACTGCCCCATGCAGCCTTCTCCTTCTTCCAGCCGTTGGTGGCAGCGTTCTCGGCAGCCCATCCATCGGGCTGCACCTCATGGGTCACGAGTCCCTCCCAGCGTTCCTCATCGGCCATGGGGGCTATGCTCTGGAGCACATACTCCTGCTCCTTGCCCATGAAGCGGTAGGTGGTACCATCCACCCTGAGGAGTCCCAGGATAGGCTTCTCGGCATCAGTCCAGTGACGTGTGGTGCCATCAGTGAGCTGGTCATAGGGTGACCACACCGAGAAATAGGGGTCGTTTACCACCAGTGGAACAGACGGCAGACGCAGGTCTGTGCTCTGGTAGGGTGTGAAAATCTCACTTGTCTGTGCCTGTCCCGCCGTTGCAACGGCCAGGATGGCAGCAGTCATCAGTTTTCTCATCTTGTCTTTTAATAATGGTTATTATTGTTAATAAGGAGGGCGGACCTGCATGGTCCGCCACCCTGATTGGTTATTGCGCTGCAGCTGGGTGAAGGCGTTCACTTCCCCCAGGCGGGGGCACAGGCAGCCTGTCCCTCACAGGGAGGGAAGGCCGAGA
Source organism: Opitutia bacterium UBA4654 (assembly GCA_963658045.1). Taxonomy (GTDB): domain Bacteria; phylum Bacteroidota; class Bacteroidia; order Bacteroidales; family Bacteroidaceae; genus Physcousia. Next base: position 3,413 of record CAVKOT010000167.1, on the reverse strand, counting down.
TGCGCAGTCGCGCGGCTCCCATGGGGATGAGGGTAATGTCCTCCACAGCCCCACGGGGAGCGTCGGCGCCGGGGAGCACCTGGCACAGGCCTGTCTCGTCCTGTCCCCATGAGGGCACAAGCGCGCCACGGGCCTTCACACGCAGGGGTGCCGATGCCTGGGCAAAGGGATAGTTGTCCTCGGGCCAGGGCATGCGCTCCACGGTCATACTCCTGAGACATGGCACCAGGGCGTAGTTCCAGGGGCTGGCCGCATAGATCTCGGTGGTGGGCCACTGGCTTGCGTCGGCACCCTCCTGCCAGTGCGAGTCACCGATGGCCGTCTTGCGGCTATCGACCTTCTCGCGACGCTCCTTGATCTGAAGGCTCATGGTGAGTGGGCCGTAATCGACACTCACGCTGTTCTGGTTCAGTGCCCAGCGACGCAGGCTCAGGTGCATGGGCAGATGCAGCTGCACGCGGTCACCGTCCTTCCAGGTGCGGCTGATGCGCATGAGTCCCTCGGTGGGCGTGCATGCGACGCTCTGTCCGTTGACCTGCACATGTGCGTCACCCGCCCATGCGGGGATGCGCAGATACAGGGGGAAGGTGGCCGAGCCCTTCTTGCCCAGCCCGCCGATGGTGAGCAGCACGTCCTCGCTGAAGGGGTACTGGGTCTGCTCGTCGATGGTGACCTGCTTGCCGCCCTCAACCTTCAGCGTGGCCTGGCAGTCAGAGTAGGTGAGCAGGGCCGCGCCACCGTCGGCACTGGCCAGCACGAGGTTCTGGGCATAATAGGGCCAGCCCATGGCGTGGTTATGCTGGCAGCAGCGGCTGCTGAAGGGGTTCATGGAGAAGAAGGGGCCGCTGTTATCAACACCGGGGTGGTGGTTGCGGCTGTCCGACTGCACCATGTTGGGACAGGTGAGGTAGCGCAGGGCCTTCATGTCCTCGGTCATGCTGGCGGGGAAACTGTTGAAGGCCACATCCTCAAGGTTGGCGGCCCACATCATGTCACCCGTCTGTGCCATGAGTATCTCGTCAGAGAGCATCTGCTCCACGAAGCCGCAGGTCTCGGTGCCCTGGCGGGGG
>CAVKOT010000167.1:0-2331 GCA_963658045.1 Opitutia bacterium UBA4654 | reverse complement strand
CTCCAGGCACCTGCCCGTAGATGCGGCGGATGAGGTGGAAGTCATTGTATGTGCTGGCCATCGCCTTCTCCTCGCCAGGGAGCAGCGAGTAGGTGGCAGGCTCGCGGAAGCACTCGGCCACGTTCACGTTGTGCCAGTTGGGCAGGGTGCTCTCCTGCATCCAGTTGGCAGTGCAGCGGTGTATCTTCTTGACGAGGTCCAGCAGGAACTGGTCACCTGTGCGGTTGTAGAGCCAGATGACGCTGAGCATATTGTCACCCCCACGGCTGTTCTCCCAGTAGTCACGCAGGAACTTCTCGTCAGGATAGTTGAGTTCCCACTTGCAGTAGGCGGTCATCACGGGCAGCACGCGCTCGTCGCCCGTGTGCTCATAGTAGTCCTGCAGGATTTGCAGGGCCAGCATGTTGGCCCAGAGCTCACGCCTGCCCTCCTTGTTCTCGTTCACCGGGCCGAAATAGCCGTCGGCCTGTGCGCTCTTCAGGATGGCATCGACCCAGAAGTGTGCCTCCTTCAGCTTGTCCTTGTCATCCAGCTGGCAGGCCAGCGCATGATAGCCGCGCAGCCAGTAGGGCACTTCCTCCCAGCCATGCGAGCCGCCCGGCTCCAGCCAGGCATTGCCCTTCTTGTCCAGCCAGTCACTGATTTCCCCCAGCCGGCCGGCCAGCCCCTCCGACTCACGGCGGAGCATCTCGCCCACCCAGCCGCGTGCCTTCACGCTGCCCAGGGGCAACTTGACAAAGACATTGGGCCGCAATGGTGCGCGGTTGTTGACATAAAGCGTGCTCGTTGCCTTCACGTCCTGCGCACTCACCATCTGCGCTTCCTGCGCCACTGACGGCAAGGCGGGCACGACTGCCAGCAAGGGCAGCAGCATTCTTGCAATCCTATTCATATTAAGATGTTTTTTTATTTGATAATACCGTTATTCTGACTTCTGCCACATGCAGGAGAGTGCCACAGGGCATGAATATTCGCTCCAAAGGGCCTTTTACCTGCATAATTGCCTACAAAGTTAACATCTTTCTTTAACAAATGCAAAATTTTGAGAATAAAACGATATTAAGGCAGAGGTCACCCCGCACTCTCTTCCCCTGGGGAGGAATGCGGCCCCCTATCCACACCGCCGAGACAAGCCGCCGCCGATGCAGCGGCATGCAACCATCCACGCAGCGGCATGCGATGGCTCACGCAGCGGCATGCGATGGCCATCGCATCGGCATGCCCCAGAGGAGGCGGCAGGGAGGGGCTCACGACCCAGAGGCAACCGCCCTGGCCAGGGAGTCCATCGCACGGTGCAGCACAGCACGCTGGGTGCCCACGTTGAGCCTCATGAACCCCTCGCCGCCAGGGCCAAACATCTCGCCGTCATTAAGTGCCAGGTGAGCCTCGTCCACGAAGAGGTGCTGCAGGCGGTCATGTGTGAGTCCCAGCCCGCGGCAGTCCAGCCACACGAGGAACGAGGCCTGGGGGCGCAGCGGGCGCACCTGGGGCAAGTGCTCGCGGCAGTAGTCCACCACGAAGTCCACGTTCTGCTCCACATACCGCAGCATCTGCCTGCGCCACTCCTCGCCCTCGGTGAAGGCGGCCATGGTGGCGATGGGGGCCATCAGGGTGGGCTCGTTGAGCTCGCCGGCCTGCATCCACCCATAGAAGCGTGCACGCAACTGCTCGTTGGGGACGGCGGCCCAGGAGGACACCAGCCCGGCCATGTTGAAGGTCTTGGAGGGCGCGCTGAAGGTGATGCTGTTCTGCTCGGCCTCACGGCTCACGCTGGCAAAGGGGATGTGGCGGTGGCCATAGAGGGCCATGTCACAATGTATCTCGTCGCTGATGACGATGATGCCGCGTTCGTGGCAGAAGGACGCCAGCCGCTCAAGGGTCTCGCGCGGCCAGCAGATGCCGGCGGGATTGTGGGGATTGCAGAGGATGAGCAGCCGGCAGCGCGCGTCGGCCACCCTGGCCAGGTGGTCAAAGTCCATCTCGTAGGAACCGTCACCGAGCCTGCGCAGGGGATTCATCACCACCTCGTGCCCGTAGCCCTGGGGCACGAGACGGAATGGATGATAGACGGGGGGCTGGATGATGACCTTGTCGCCTGGCGCGAGCAGGGCACACACAGCCATGCCTATTCCCTTGACAATGCCAGGCACGAAGGCCATCCACTCGGGCTGCATCTGCCATCCGTGGTGCTCCTGCACCCAGCGGATGACGCAGGGCCAGTAGTCCTCGGGCAGGGTGGTGTAGCCATAGAGGGAGTGCCGCAGCCTCCTGCTGATGGCCTCGGTGATGAAGGGAGGGGTCTCCCAGTCCATGTCGGCGACCCACAAGGGC
>CAVKOT010000166.1:0-6475 GCA_963658045.1 Opitutia bacterium UBA4654 | reverse complement strand
GATTATGCGTCCGGCATTGGGATTCTCCTCGCCTGAACTTCAAAAGGGCGAACTGCTGCTGGTCACCCAGAACAACAACTTGAGCGGCCTGATGAATGGTGATATGGTGGTGGTGGACAGTGTGTGCGTAAAGGAGCAGCGGGCAGGACTCACATTCCTCGAGGTCGCGTTCCACGAACTACTCACGGGCAGGAGTTTCTCCCAGTTGCTGGTAGCCGATGTGTTGTATGCCAATCAGACCAACCTCTCGGCACCTCAGCAGAAGGAACTCTTCATTGACTTCTATGTCAGGATGAGTAAGCACAAGATAAAACAGAACTCCGACCTCTTTAGGAAAATGATGATGAGTGACCCCTACCTCAATGCCCTGCGTGCGGTGTGGGGCTTTGCCCTTACTTGTCACAAGGTGCAGGGAGGTGAGTGGAACCACGTGTTCCTTGACATCCCGCGCAGCCTGCCTAAGTATGAGAAGCCCTACGTCTATCAGTGGGTCTATACGGCCATGACCAGGGCCAGGGAGGAACTCTACTTGGTGAATGATTTCTATATATGTTAAGGTTATGAGGTTTTAAGGTTATGAGGTTTTAAGGTTGTGAGGTTTTAAGGTTATAGGGTTATGAGGCTTGGTGTTTGTACATATACGAACTGCATGTTTATGCTTGTGTGCCTTATATGGCCATCTTGCCATACGGTTGCCAGCAGTACCCTTCCTAATCTCATGATTTCGAATCCCCGTAACCTTAAAACCTCACGACCTAATATTCTAATATAAATTATGGAACTTGTCATCAACAATTTCGGAGTCTCGCTCAGCCGGGACAATGAGGGCTTTGTCATCACCAATGCTGACGGCCGCCAGCGCATACCCGTGTCCGGCATCACCTCCATCCAGATAAGCCGTGGGGCGCAGATTACCAGCGATGCGGTTATGCTGGCGGTGGAGAATGAGATAGAGGTGCTCTTCAATGACCGGGCCGGCACACCCATCGCCCGCATCTGGAGTCCCAGGTATGGGTCGGTGGCCACTATCCGTAAGGGGCAACTGGCCTTCACCTTCTCCCAGGATGCCGTGGCCTGGATCAAGGATGTGCTCTGCCAGAAGATTGAGAACCAGCAGGCAATGCTCCTCATGATGTCCTCGGGTGAGACCCGCCGGGATGTGCTGGCCGAGGTCAACAAATCCATTCACAGGCTGGAGGACTATCGTGCCAAGATAAGGTCGGCTGATGGCAAGGTGGTTTCGGATGTCGCTCCCACCCTGCGTGGATGGGAGGGAGTGTCATCGAAGATTTACTTCACCACCCTCAACCTCTTCATCCCCGAGCAGTACCGTTTTGACAGGCGCACCCAGCATCCAGCCCAGGACGTGGCCAACGCCCTGCTCAACTATGGCTACGGACTGCTTTACGGAAAGATAGAGGGTGCGCTCATCAAGGCAGGCATAGACCCCTATGTGGGAGTCATGCATCGTGACGACTACAACCGCCCGGTGCTTGTCTATGACGTGATAGAGCTCTACCGCGTGTGGATTGATTATGTGGTGGTGCAACTGCTTGCTCAGCAGACGGTCACTGACGAGCACTACACCGTGCGTGAGGATGGTTCCTACTGGCTCGAGGCCCTGGGACGCAGGATCCTGATACAGTCCGTCAACGACTATCTGGACGAGGTGGTGGGCACTGGCACAGCATCGCGCAGCCGCTTTACCCAGATTACGCTGTATGCCCAGAAGTTGGCCCAGAAGTTCAAGAAATATATGTAGATAAATAAAACGTAAGCCTATGTTGTCGGTAGCCTTAAACATCAAGGATGTCAGGGAGGAACTTCGCCGCATTCCTGTGCGCACCCTTTGTGATGCCATACGCAATCCGCGCGAATCGACCAGTGCGTTGCTTCGTCAGTTGAGTGTTGTGCGTCAGATGAATCCCTCGCAGTATGCCCTGCTCAAGCAGCAGCTCCCTTACTTCGTGTGTGCCATGTTCAACCCTCCTTTTCGCAGGACCGAGAACTTTGCCTACACCGAGTATTTCATCATTGACATTGACCACATTTCCGAGAAGGGGCTTGTCCTGGACAACCTTCGTCAGGCCATGGCTTCTGACCTTCGCACGGTGCTCTGCTTCCTCTCCCCGGGCAGGGATGGCCTGAAGGTCTTGTTCCATTTGTCAGAGCGGTGCCATGACGCAGGCCTTTACAAGACCTTCTATCGGATTTTCCTCACGCGCTTCTCCCGCCAGTATGGCCTGGAGCAGGTGGTCGATACCAAGACGTGTGACGTGACCCGTGCCTGTTTCCTGAGTGCCGATGCCGACGCATATTTCAATCCATCTGCCGAGCCAGTCGTGCTCACCGACTATGTCAACCCCGAAGAGAATGTGTGCCTTGCCTTTGACCTCAAGCATGAGGCCGAGAAGGCCGAGCGCAAGGAGGCCACGCCCGCCCAGCCTCATCATGTGGAGCCTGATGCGGATGTCATGGCCCAGATAAGGGCTACACTCACCCCCAAGGCCAGGCCGCAGAGTCGCATGGCCTATGTGCCAGCGGTCCTCAACGACATCATGGACGACTTGCAGAGGTATGTGCAGGACAAGGGAATCGTGATGTCCGAGGTCATCAACATACAGTATGGCAAGAAGATGCGGTGCAAGATAGGCACGCGGCAGGCCGAGGTAAACCTCTTCTATGGCAAGCGGGGCTTCTCGGTGGTGCAGTCTCCCCGCACAGGCACCGACCCCGAGGCCAACGAACTGATGGCCGAGGTCGTGCAATGCTTTCTTATGGAGATGAGGTGACCTGTGTATCATTCAACTTCGAGCGGTTAGCTTATGCCCAGGAAGAAAAAGCCCCCATTGTCCTTCGTGGAGCAGATGCGCAAACTGCGCGCGGCCTCCCTGGACCATCGGCCTGTGCCTGAGGATGGGGAGGATGTGGAGAAAGAGAAAGCGCCCGAACTGGACTCGCTGGAGCAGCGGGTGAGGAAACTGTTGGGCATAGTGGATTATCACAAGAAGAATAGAGACCGTATGCTGTTTTTCGTGATGTATGACATAGAGAGCAACAAGGTGCGTGCTCTGGTGCGCAAGTATCTCCTGCGCAAGGGCTGTTTCCCCATCCAGCGCTCCATTTTCCTGGCTGACACGGCGGTGGAGGTGTATGAGCAGATTAAGGGGGACTTGGCAGAGGTGCAGGACAGTTATGAGAATGAGGACAGCATCATCGTGTTGCCTGTCTCTACTGATTATCTGCGTATGATGAAGGTCATAGGGCAGAAGATAGAGGTGGATATTATCACCCACAGCCGCAACACCCTGTTCTTCTGACTTGACTCACCCATGGGGCCCAAAAAGTTGTGCTCATGCGTGTCGAACTTTGAAATATTTCCATACCTTTGCATCCGAAAGGTACATTTTTCCCTGCAAAAAGTCAGAGAATACCTAAAAAGATGCTCTTAAATGGCTATTATAGAGTGCTTTGAGTTTTTTGCTCTCAGAGAGTATGTTCCAATAGAATAAGGATTAAGACTGATGGCGTGGGGTGTGAAGTTCTTAAAATTCATTCTCAGAGAGTATGTTCCAATAGAATAAGGATTAAGACTAGTTACCATCGTGATTTCCGGCATGGATTACGGCCCTCAGAGAGTATGTTCCAATAGAATAAGGATTAAGACTGCTTACGCGTACTACCTGCCATTTTTCATCGACCTCAGAGAGTATGTTCCAATAGAATAAGGATTAAGACTTCACATCTTCCTGAGAAAACTCTGGTCTTTTCACTCAGAGAGTATGTTCCAATAGAATAAGGATTAAGACCTGCCATTTCTCGTCAACCCACACGTCATACGCGCCTCAGAGAGTATGTTCCAATAGAATAAGGATTAAGACGTCTCTCTCAAGAGCATAGCTCATGATTGCTGCAAACTCAGAGAGTATGTTCCAATAGAATAAGGATTAAGACACTTCCTCAGGAGAGAAAGCTCGTGAAGACTTCAAACTCAGAGAGTATGTTCCAATAGAATAAGGATTAAGACCCAAGAACCACTTCGGGAACACCAAACTGGTCAGTCTCAGAGAGTATGTTCCAATAGAATAAGGATTAAGACACAGAAAACTCTGGTTTTCTCATGATTTTTAATTCTCAGAGAGTATGTTCCAATAGAATAAGGATTAAGACGGTCTTCTCATCTTGGTAAAATTTAAGTTAATACTCAGAGAGTATGTTCCAATAGAATAAGGATTAAGACTCTGCACCCCAATCATCATCGGCTCCACCGCCAATGCTCAGAGAGTATGTTCCAATAGAATAAGGATTAAGACTCGAAGACGGAACCAAGGGAGTTGCCACTCTGCGCTCAGAGAGTATGTTCCAATAGAATAAGGATTAAGACCTCTTGTGCTCGCTTAATGTCTTCTGCGCTAAATTCTCAGAGAGTATGTTCCAATAGAATAAGGATTAAGACCTCATATCCACGGCCCGTATGAACAAGTTCTATAATCTCAGAGAGTATGTTCCAATAGAATAAGGATTAAGACCCTCTCGTCATAGTCTCACCATTGTTGGTAAGACTGCTCAGAGAGTATGTTCCAATAGAATAAGGATTAAGACACCAACAACCCAAAAGCGTCTGCCGAATGGCAGAACCTCAGAGAGTATGTTCCAATAGAATAAGGATTAAGACAGCACGTCTTCCACAACCGGCATCCTTTAATGCCACTCAGAGAGTATGTTCCAATAGAATAAGGATTAAGACTTTGCATACTTGGCCTCACGGCCAGCTATGAAACTCAGAGAGTATGTTCCAATAGAATAAGGATTAAGACCACCGCCACCTACTGGTACGTTGGTTGCTGCGTTGGCTCAGAGAGTATGTTCCAATAGAATAAGGATTAAGACCCACCAACAACCCAGAAGCGTCTGCCGAATGGCAGAACACTCAGAGAGTATGTTCCAATAGAATAAGGATTAAGACACTCCAAAGTTTTTACCTGTTTGTTCGTGAAGTCCTCAGAGAGTATGTTCCAATAGAATAAGGATTAAGACAACAGGCTTGGCGGTCTCTGAGCCTGCGAGCATCTCTCAGAGAGTATGTTCCAATAGAATAAGGATTAAGACTTGGTAATGCCATGATAATAAAATTTAAGTTAAACCTCAGAGAGTATGTTCCAATAGAATAAGGATTAAGACTCCTCTGTGGGGCCGTTATATTAATAAAGAACCTTCTCAGAGAGTATGTTCCAATAGAATAAGGATTAAGACCGGTCAATATGGTCCTTCAGCCACTTTTCTGCCGTGCTCAGAGAGTATGTTCCAATAGAATAAGGATTAAGACACACAGCCCGCATGTAGACAGGGTTTCCGTTCCTCTCAGAGAGTATGTTCCAATAGAATAAGGATTAAGACTATGCCAAGCCCGCCGTTAAACGCCACAACTTGTCTCAGAGAGTATGTTCCAATAGAATAAGGATTAAGACCAGTTTTTGTTGCCGTCCTCTCTTTTGAGTGAGAGCTCAGAGAGTATGTTCCAATAGAATAAGGATTAAGACCCAAAGATTTAATCTGTCTGTCCGTGAAGTCGGACCTCAGAGAGTATGTTCCAATAGAATAAGGATTAAGACGGCAATTTGTAGCCAAAGAAACTGGAAATAGCACACTCAGAGAGTATGTTCCAATAGAATAAGGATTAAGACATGTCTTCCTCTTTGAATTCAGGCTTTTTCATAATCTCAGAGAGTATGTTCCAATAGAATAAGGATTAAGACACCACGGCAGAGTGGTAAATCGACGACTCATACAGCGCTCAGAGAGTATGTTCCAATAGAATAAGGATTAAGACCAGTAAGGTGCTACTCATTCTACCGTTATGGCAATCTCTGAGAGTACGTTCCAATAAAACAAGGATTTATATAGTCTGGTTGGCCACCTCCATGGTGCTTAGAGGGTAATAAGGATTAGAGCGTCTCCTTTCTTAAGTACGGCCTGTTGCTGTAAACGGATTGTGAACGAACAGAAAGTGGGCTTGGGACTGCGAGGAAGTAGGCTTCCCTTGCAATGACAGCAACAGTACAGGCCATGAGGATAGTACTGCACTCACCGTCCAGCCCAAGGCTGGACGGTGGATGAAAGCATACTGACTTTGCAAAGTAAGTTAACTTCTCTCACCGTCCAGCCTTGGGCTGGACGGTGAGGGCAAGCGGCCTGTCTGTTCCGGCAGGTCAACTGGAACTTGCAGGAAAGTCTTCTGCCATAACCTCCTTACCTGCTTCTCTTGCGCAGTTCGTATTAAGAAAGCCCATAGGTCATACAATATGCGTTTCTCCCTGTCCGCCTCAGATAATATGTTCTAATGGAATAAGGATTCTTCCAACAGAATTTGGTAACTTTGGAGCAGCAAAGAGACTTAGCACAAGATATAAGGATAAGTATCTGTTCAAAATTAAATGATATAATCTATAAGCGGATGTTTTGTTCTTATTTCACC
>CAVKOT010000165.1:0-6736 GCA_963658045.1 Opitutia bacterium UBA4654 | reverse complement strand
GTGTAGCGCTTGGTGTAGTTGGGGTTATAGTAGGTCATGCGCGCATTCCTCTTGGTCGTGCTGAGCCAGTAGTCCGAGCCTGCCAGTTCATACCAGGGCTCGTCGGGGTCAGGCACGCCGTTCCCATTCAGGTCCTGGCACACCTGTACTGCTCCAGGCTCTGTCCACACACCATAGATGTTGGCCACAAAGGAGTTGCCCCTGACGGTGAAGTCCACGCCATAGGGGTTCTTGGGGTTGTTCATGATAGGCTGGTCGAAGCCGTATATCACATATCCGCCAAACGAGCCCAAGCTGATGGTGCCGCCCTTCTCGCCCAGGGTGCCTTCGGCCGATGTGCTCTTGGACAACTGGTTGGTAAACTGTCCAGGTGCAGGCAGGAAGTCGATGACGCGTGAGGCAAAGGCATTCTTGTGAATGTTTATCTTGACCGTGGCCACTGATGAGTCCTCGCCCATGACCACCTTGTACTTCAGCTCGTCATAGGAGTAGTTGGGCAGGTCATCATTGGGGGTATATAGGATAGAGTCCTGCTTGTTCTCTCCAGCCTCGATGATGGAGGCCTGTCCGTTGGCGGGTGCCTGCACAATCTCTATCTTGGCCTGGTTCTTGTCATTGTACCGCATGAAGGCATCGTTGCCCAGCACAGGCATGGCGATGGCCTTGCCCAGGTCGGTCGTGTACTCGTCATTCTGGGCCATGAAGGGGAGCAGGGTGATGTCAAGCTTGTTCTCCACGGTCTCGTCCTTGTAGGTCAGCTTCACAGTCACGTCAGCCTTGCCCACGGCATAGTTGCCCTTGCGCATCAGGTAGAGTTCCTGCACCTGTCCGTAGTTGTAGTACTCATACCTGTAGAGTCCCACCACATTCTCGTTGGCAAACTCAAACTCCACCTTGACTCCAGCCTCGTCCAGGTTGGCCGTCGCGGCCATGCCGTCGGGGTAGTCAAACAGGTCCGTCATCGGGATGTTGATGGTGCTCTGTGAGCTTGAACCCACATTGGTGTAGGAATACTCTTTCGGGACGAACTTGTCACCGGCCCATGCCGTGGCCGCCGACATCCATCCCAAGACAGCCATAGCTGCCAGTGTTAGGGTAGTTTTTCTCATAGAGTTAAACATTGGTTGTTGAATATACGGTGTGTACGCCCATTCTGCATGTGCGCCCATATTTGTCATCCTACACCGGCTGCCATAAATGAGAAACGCATTTCTCCCTACTTCCCTGACGGCCGAAATCGCGTGCCAACCAGTCGTAGCAGAAATGCATCCATACAATCAGCAGGATTCCCCTCGCGGGCATCCTGTGCCTTGAAGTGCTTGCTTCGCCCGTTACCCGCAGGCGGTACAACCGATTGGGCAATGGCAGGTCTTCTGACTTGTTCCAGGCACATCGTCTTCCCGGCTTTGTGAGCCAGTGACTTGCTTGATGTGCCCTCTTGCCGCTCCTCTGGCGGGAGGAGCCGGGAACTTACAGCAGCGGGAACTGTTGGGGACTCTCACCCCATTCCCTTTTAATCTTCCCTGCTGGGGGCAGGTGAAGAACCAATTGCGGGTGCAAAGTTACGTCAAAAGGGTGAATGCCACTACCGTTTTCCCTAAAAAACATTCTCTCAGAGACTTTTGTTCCTGCCTGTCGTGTGCCCTTGGACGAGGGCTGAAACAGGTGCGGGGCGCACCTGACTGTCAGATGCGCCCCGCGATGAATACCCTTGCAGGTCTGTTACTTCACCAGTACCTTCTTGGCCTGGCCGTCCTTGACCATGATGTAGATGCCCGGTGTGGCGGTGTTCCACTGGCTCATGCCGCTATATACCTTGCGGCCGTCGAGCGTGTAGATGCCCACCTGGGCGTTCTTGGGCAGTGTGCTGATACCTATCTTCTCGATGGCGTCGGGATTGTCGGGGTCAGTCAGCTTCACCCATTCGTTGTTCATGTCAAATGTCACAAAGAGCTTGCCGATGGGTGCCAGCAGGCACTTGCCACCGTCGCAGTAGCGGAACACAGGCACAGGCTCGCCGCCCACCTCGATGGGGGTGGCATCCTTGATGGGGTTGTAGATGGCCTCACTGCCTCCGTCGTTGAAGGTGGCCTTGATGGCAAACTTACCGTGTGTGACGCTGTTGTCCTCCTCCAGGTTGATGACGCCCTGGTAAACGCCGTGGCCCACATGGCGCAGCACATTGAGGCTGTCCTCCTGCACCGCATGCTTCCAGCGGAAGTCCTTCAGCGTGCCACGCACATACACGGCAGGAAGCCACTTCTCCTCCAGGCACTCAAACTGCATGGTGAGGTTCTCGTCGTCCAGCAGCACCTTGTAGGTGCCGGCCACGGCCTGGAACGTCTTGATGCCATTGTTGCGGTCATTCTTCGTGTTCACAGGAATGGGAGTGTTCTTGGCCGGAGTGATGAACTTCTGGTCGTTGTCCAGGTCTTCGGCAGGCTGGATGTACATGCCCAGGCTGCTCTTGAAGAAAAGGTCGCTGCGGTTACCCCAGCGCGGGCAGTCGGGAGAGATGTTGAGGGTCTCGTCGGTGAACTTCACCACGCCCTCATACTTGCCCTCCTTGTTCTTCACCAGGGGGTACTTGTCGGTCTCCTGCCAGTTGCCAGTGCCGTCCAGTCCGCCTGCGGCATACCAGGTGACACTCTCCTCCACGATGCCATCCTCGGCATAGTCGGGGTCGTCGGTGCGGTTCAGGCGTATGGTGCCGTGGTTCATGTCGAAGGTCACGAGCCACTCGCCCGGAGCCACCTTGAAGAAGTTATTCTCAGTGTTGGTCGATGTGGCCGAGCGGGGAGCCTGGAATGTGATGCCGTGCTTGAGTTCGGCACCTGCGGCTGAGGCGTATCTGCCCTCGCTCTTGCCGCTGTTGAAACTGCTCATGACAGCCAGCAGGCCGAGTTCCTCGCCTTCGCCCTCACCCTGGGCCTCGACAGTCACCTTGCCCTTGTAGATGCCGTGCTCGGTGTGGTGCAGGGGATAGAGTCCGGTCTTCGTCTTCCATGTGTCGAAGTTCTCGTCATAGCGGAAGCCCTCCAGTGTGCCCACGCAGTACAGGCTGTCCATCCAGTACTCCTCGGTACACTTGAACTTCACGCTCAGGTTGTCCATGTCCAGCAGCACGTGGTACTTGCCGCCCTGCAGCTGGAAGGGGCTCTGCACGCCATTGTACTTCTTCTGCAGGCGCATTGAAGCAGTGTCGGCAGGCACGATGTAGCCCTGGGGAGAGCCCACTGAGCCATAGAAGAAGTTGCCGTTATCCACAAAGAAGAGGTCGCCACGGTTGCCCCACCATGAGTTTGTGGCACTCAGGTCATTGGCGTTGTGCATGGTCACGTCACCCTCATAGATGCCGTCGTCGTTCTTGAAGAGCAGGTACTGGTCGTTGGCCGCCCAGTTGCCCACACCTTCCAGTCCGCCACGCACCTGCATGGGGATGAGGTCATTGGCCTTCTGCTTGTACACCTGTGTCAGGTTGTCGGCCTCCTTGTCGGTGTAGGCTCCTGACAGGATGTTGCCCTGCACGGTGCCCACCTCGTTGTTCATCTGGTTCATCTTCTCCTCGCTGATGCCGTTGTGCTTGTAGGCATAGTCGATGCGGTTGCTCAGGTCACCTGCTGCTGTCTCCAGCGCGGCATAGATGGGCACGCTCACACGGGCCTCGTTGCAGTACTTGTTGATGGCTTCGGCCTGGGCACACTTGGCAGCGTAGTCCTTGGCTCCGCTCTCCATGCTCTCGCCCAGTGCGCTGCGTGTCTCCTCGCGGAAGTTGTAGAGGGCCATGAGACCCTCACCGCGTGTCTTGGCAGCCTCGACCATGGCGTCGGCTGCCTTTTCGTCAGCACCCAGGTAGGTCACCTTGATGTTGCCCACGGCAAACCAGTCCTCCCAGTAGTTGGGGTATCCGTCATTGATCCATCCTATGGTGAGCTTGCCATCCTGTGCCATGCCATAGGCAGTTTGCCTGTAGCGTCCGGCCTTGAAGGCTATGCTTGCGCCGTTGGCACTTCCGGGGAAGCGGCTTGCGTCACCCTTGTAGTCGTCGCCCGAGCAGTTCTCGCCCTCCACGGCATCCTCCAGGGGCAGTGCGCCGTCATAGACACCCAGGATGGGAGTGCGCATGTCACCCACGATGGCGAAGGTGTTGATGTCATCGTCACTCTGCACCTGGTGGGGCTGTCCTGTGCGCACGAAGCCGTTGTACTCCAGTGCATAGATGCCGTCGGGCATGCCCTCCAGTGTCTGGGTGATGCTGCCCGATGCCCAGTTGTACCAGGTGCCCAGCTTCATGCCCTCCTGTCCGTCGCTGGAGTTGGATGTGGCATTGGCGTCCTCCTTCTTCTCCACAGTCCATCCTGCCCAGTCCTTCAGGGTCCAGTCGATGTTGGCGAAGAGCGAGGTAATGTCGGCTCCAGCCTCGATGTTGCCCTTGAGGGCGTTGCCCAGCAGTTTGTCGGCATAGGCCTCCTCGGCAGCCAGTTCCTCCTCGTTGAGGTTGCCGTTCTGCATGATGTAGTTGGCTGTTCCGTTGGGGTAGGTGTCGTTGGGAGCGATGGCCTCACCGAGGTAGTTGTTCAGCAGTGCGGCGGCAGGGCCTGTCAGTGGTGCCTCCTGGGCAGCCAGTTGTGCCTTGATGCTCTCGATCTTGCTTTGGTAGGAGACATAGGCCACGGCACTCTTGCGCAGTGCGGCCTCAGCCTCGGCCAGTGCCTTGTAGGCCTCGGGCAGGTTGTCGGCACTCTTGGCCTGTGCGATGGCGGCCTCCAGCGCGTCCTTTACTGTGGTCTGTGCCATGGACTCCTGGTAGTTGTCGTTGGCCTCCTCCACATCGTTGGCCACCAGTGCCAGAGCCTCTGGCCCGTCGCCATAGTAGGTCAGGCTCCAGTCGTCGGCATAGAGCACGTCACCGTCCTGGTGGTTGGTGCGTGTCAGGCCGATGGTCATCGTGCCGTCGCTCACGTAAGCCATCACATGGTTGTCGGCATAGCGTCCCTGGCGCATCCACAGGCGGGCTGTGTTCACGTCCGTGGGACTGAACCATCCCTCCTTGCTGAAGTCGGCCACGCTGGTCGCTCCCTCGCCCGTGAGCGAGGCATACTGCGTGTCGTGTATGTCACCGAAGGGCTTGCTCATGCGCACCCCGTCGGCCGTGGCATAGAGCATGAGGTTGCGCTGTGCGGCGTTCAACTGGGTAGCCTGGGTGTAATACACGTTGCCCGCGCCATAGCGTGAGGTGCCCTTCAGGTTCACCCGGTACACGCCCTTGGGCAGCGCGGTGAGGTCCTGGTGCGTGTTGAAGTCCTTGCCGCTGGTGGTCATGATGCCGTTGCTGTAGGTCATGCTGGTGCCGCCCCAGCCATCGCTGTTGCTGCAGGTTGCGCCCTTGATCAGGTAGGTGGCATCCACGGGGTTGTCCTCGTTGGCCTTGTTCATCAGTCCCAGCAGGTGTGCCAGCTGCAGTGCGGGCAGGCTGTTCTTGGCCTCGGTGAGTTGCTCGTCAGTGCTCTCGCTGTTGTTCAGCACCTCCTGTGCGCTGCTGAGGTCGATGCCCGGGAAGCGGTCCAGGGCCTCCTGGATGGCGGCCTCCAGTTCGGCATAGGCCTGGCTCACCACGCGGTCAGGGTCACTGGTCGTGTTCACGCGGATGGTCTGGTGGCTGAAGTCGAAGGTAATGTTGTAGGTGCCGGTGGGCACGCGCCAGTTGCGGTCGCCGTAGTAGCGGTTGCAGGCATAGTTCACGCCAGGGAGCAACTGCAGGTTGGCCACGCTGCTGCTGTAGCGTCCCTCGTTGTTTGCGCCGTTGAAAGTCGCGCGCACGCAGAAGTCGCTCATGCCGTCGCTGCTCTCGTCGAAGGTGATCTGGCCGGTGTAGATGCCCTCACCCTGGTGCTTGAGGCGTGCCTTGACCCCCGTCTCGGCATTCTCGCCCAATACTTGCCAGTGGCAGTCCTTCACCATGCCATAGACGATGACCTCGTCCAGGTAGGCTGGTTCGATGGGCTCGAAGCGCACACGGTTGTGGTCGATGTCCAGATAGACCATGTACTTGCCGCCCACGCACTGGAACGTGTTGCCATTGCCGGCAGCCACTGGACACCAGTCCGTCAGGCCAGGGGCGATGAAGCGGTCGGTTCCGTTGGCACAGGCAAAGGTGCTTCCCGTGTTGTTCTTGTCGAAGAAGAGGTCCACACGGTTGCCCCATCCCAGGGGTGAGCCGTCAAACAGGTCGGTGCGCCCGACCATCTCCACCTCACCGGTGTAGATGCCGTCCTCGCCCTTGGTGAGCGGGTACTTGTCGTTGGCTTCCCAGTCGCCAGTGCCAACCAGGCCTCCTCGACAGTAGTAGATGTCCTCAGCAAAGGCTGCTGTCGTGACCAGTAGCAGGATTGCCAGAAGTGAAAGTGGTTTTGCTTTCATACGTCGTTGTTATTTAGTTGATGTAAGTTTTTAGGGTCTCTCCTTTGGCTGTTTGGCATATCATGACAGCATGGCCTTTCCATCCCTGCATCCTGTGCGCAGTAAGCCAAATTCAATCCTTCCTCCCACAAAGTTACGCAAAAAAACGAAGCAACACACGCGGGGGGACTTGGGAATTATGAATTTTGAATTAAGAATTGAGGGCGGGGGGAATTAAGAATTAAGAATTATGAATTAAGAATTGAGGGCGGGAGGACTTGGGAATTATGGATTTTGAATTAAGAAATGAGGGCGGAGGGAATTAAGAATTATGGAT
>CAVKOT010000164.1:0-6762 GCA_963658045.1 Opitutia bacterium UBA4654 | reverse complement strand
GCTGAGGAAGTACCGCGATACCCTGTCGGTGCTTGACGGTGCCCGCCAGGATGGCTTGGCTGAGGGCCGTGCTGCCGGCCTGGCTGAGGGGCGTGCTGTCGGTTTGGCCGAGGGTCGTGCGGCAGGTCGTGCGGCTGGCTTGGCCGAGGGTCGTGCCGCAGGCCTGGCCGAGGGTGTGGAACAGGAGAAACTCGATACGGCCAGGCGTTTGCTCGCGATTGGTGCTAATGTGGATATGGTGGCTGCAGCCACTGGCTTGAGTCAGGACAGGATTGAGGCCCTGGCAAAGCCTGATTGAGCATGCGGGAACACGCTCCTGTCGCATCTGCCCTTAATGCCAAAGGGGAAAGTTTGGTAATTAAGGGGAAATGCACTAACTTTGCACATCGAATAGAGATACAACTCCTTAAATTAGTTTAAGGTATGAGCGCAACCATTAGGGAAGTTATGGAAGCCCTTGAAGATTTCGCGCCTCTGCCCTTGCAGGAAAGCTATGACAATGCTGGCCTGCAAGTTGGGTTGACAGGGGCGGAAGTGTCAGGGGCCTTATTGTGTCTGGACGTGACAGAGGCAGTCCTGGCAGAGGCTATTGACTTGGGATGCAACCTGGTCGTGGCTCACCATCCACTGCTATTTCGCGGACTGAAGTGCGTGGGCGATGCTGACTATGTGCAGCGTTGCGTGCGCCTGGCCATACAGAATGATATAGCCATCTATGCGGCCCACACCAACCTGGACAATGCAGAGGATGGGGTGAGTTACCGCATGGCAGAGCACCTGGGGCTGCAGGATGTGTCTCTGATGCAGGAACGCACCGTGACCCTTGCTGGACAGAAGGGCCAGCCCAGGCAGGTGACTGCGGGCAGTGGGGTGATAGGGTTCCTCTCTGAGCCCGAGGACTCTCTGCAGTTCATGCAGAGGGTGAAGCAGGCATTTGGCGTGGAGTGCCTGATGCACAACGAACTGCTGCACAGACCCATCCAGAGTGTTGCACTCTGTGGGGGAGCCGGTGACTTCCTGCTGCCCGAGGCTGTGCGCATGCAGGCCGACGCCTTCCTGACGGGCGAGATGCACTATCACCAGTATTTCGGTCATGAGCAGGAGATACAGATAGGGGTGCTCGGTCACTACCAGAGCGAGCAGTTCACGGTGGAGATATTCAATGACATCATAGGGGAGAGGTTCCCTGATGTGGCTGTGTTCAGGGCCTCGGCAAGCACCAACCCCATCTGCTACCTATAAAAAACAGGATTACAAAATACAGAATAGATATACTTAACAACTATGGCAAAGGAAAAGACAAAGAACCCTGCGGAAATCAACGTGGAGGAGAAACTCAAGAACCTCTATGCGCTGCAGACGACACTGACGCAGATTGACAAGGTGAAGACACTGCGCGGTGAGTTGCCCCGTGAGGTGCAGGACCTGGAGGACGAGATAGAGGGACTCACCACCCGCATCGAGAAGATAGGCAAGGAGATTGACACCATCAAGCGAGACATCAGCGCGATGAATGAGAACATCGAGGTCAACAATGCCAATATCGAGCGCTACAAGACCCAGATGGACAGCGTGCGCAACAACCGCGAGTATGACAACCTGACCAAGCAGATTGAGTATGCCGAGCTGGACAACCAGCTGAACGAGAAGCGCATCGGTGAGGCAAAGGCACTCATTGACAGCAAGACACAGGAGATGAGCAACAGCAACGCAATGGTGAACGACCGCCGCACAGACCTGGACATCAAGAAGAGCGAGCTGGACGAGATTATCGCCGACACGCGGGCCGAGGAAGAGCGTCTGCGCGAGACTGCCAAGAACCTGGAGTGCACCATCGAGCCCCGCCTGCTGAGCGCCTTCAAGCGCATACGCCACAACAGCCGCAATGGCCTGGGCATCGTGTCGGTTGACCGTGACGCATGCGGTGGATGCTACAACAAGATTCCGCCACAGCGGCAGTTGGACATCCGCATGCGCAAGAAGATTATCGTGTGTGAGTACTGCGGCCGCATCATCATCGACCGCGAGCTGGCTGGCATCCAGACTCCCACGAAGGAGGACGAGAAGCCCAAGAAGCGCAAGACCATCTCACGCAAGAAGGCCGAGGAATAATTGACACACGGATATGCACAAGGGTGGAGTCCATCGTGGGCTCTGCCCTTGTGCATAATTCTCCGTGCGGGCAGACGGCCTCGTCACGGCATACCTTGATTACGCCTGACCCACAAGGGCAACACTTGCCCGTATGGGAGTGAAGCCAGGGAATGCAGGGAGCCGGCATCCGCGTGCCAGGAATATACATTTACACTGAGAACAACCATTATAAGATATGATTATGGCTAAAACTAATCTGAAGGGATGGCTCTGCGCCGTCCTGTTGCTGGTGGCCACATGTGCGCAGGCCAGCGTGAACATCATCCCGAAGCCCACCCAGGTGAAGGAGGGCAAGGGGACTTTCCTCCTGAGGGACAAGATGAGCATCGGCGTGAGCGACCCCGCCCTTGACGATGCAGGCACCTACCTCAAGGAGTTGCTCAGCCGCGCCACAGGGTTCAGCGGCATTGCCGTACGTAAGGGTAAGGGCAATATCAGCCTGGTGCTCCAGCCCACAGGCGACAAGCAGGACGAGAGTTACTCGCTCACCGTCACCAAGGGCCAGGTGACCATCAAGGCAGCCTCCTACCGGGGCGTCATCAATGGCATCAGCACCCTGCGCCAACTCCTGCCCGATGAGATAGAGAGCAAGGCACCCGTGCAGGGCGTGCGCTGGACTGTGCCCGTCGTGCAGGTGCAGGACAAGCCCGCCTACCACTGGCGCGGACTGATGCTCGACCCCTCGCGCCACTTCTACTCAGTCGAGGAGGTGGAGCAGTTCCTGGACCACATGGCCCTGTACAAGTATGACAAGTTCCACTGGCACCTGACCGATGGCGTGGCATGGCGCGTTGAGATCCAGAAGTATCCCCTCCTGACACAGCGCGGGGCATGGCGCGAGTTCCGCCAGGACATCGACATCAACACCGAGAATCGCGCCAAGAGCGAGAACAACCCCACGCTGCTCATCCCCCAGAAGTATTGCCGTGAGGAGAACGGCCGCCGACTCTATGGCGGTTTCTACACCCAGGATGACATCCGCCGCGTGGTCAAGTACGCGGCCGTGCGAGGCATCGACGTGATTCCCGAGATAGACATGCCCGGCCACTTCTGGTGCGCCACGCAGGCCTACCCGCTGCTCTCCTGCGGACAGGACGGCAACGACCCCCTTTGCCTGGGCAAGGACTTCACGCTGGAGTTCTGCAAGAACGTCTGGGCCGAGATCTTCCAACTCTTCCCCTACGAGTATGCCCATATCGGTGGTGACGAGGTTGAGCGTACCCGCTGGACCAAGTGCCCCGACTGCCAGAAGCGCATCGCTGACCTCAATCTCAAGGGCGTGGAGGAGCTGCAGGCATGGTTTACCAAGGACATGGAGAAGTTCTTCAACCAGCACGGGCGCAAGCTGATGGGCTGGGATGAGATACTCGAGGGAGGCGTGTCACGCACCGCCACCGTATATTGGTGGCGCGGTGACCATCCCGATGTGGCCCAGAAATCCACCGCGATGGGCAACGAGGTGGTGGTATGCCCCACCACCTACTGCTACTTCGACTACGGGCAGGACGACAATACGGTCAAGCGAATCTACACCTCCGATGTGATTCCCGCCGACATGACCCCCGACCAGCTCAAGCTGGTCAAGGGCATACAGTCCAACATCTGGGGAGAGTTCATCCCCACCGTGGCCCGCATGCAGTTCATGGTGTTCCCGCGCGCCCTGGCCATGGTGGAGAAGGCTTGGACACCCAAGGAGGAGCAGAACTGGGACAACTTCGAGCAGCGCATGAAGGCCCACCTGCACCGCCTGGAGGCCGCAGGCATCAACTACCGTCCCTTGCAGACCACTCAGCCCTGACCGTCTGACGACAGCAAGGAAAGCGTGTCGGGATGCGGATGATGCGGGCTGAAAGCCCAGTTGGCTCATAGCCCAGGGCAACGCCCTGGGGAGTCCCGGCATACCAATCTGCGCCCTGAAAGGGCAAAAGCATGGAGCGTTTGTGCTTTTGTCCCTTTCAGGGCGTGTCGTCTCATCATTCATTTCATTCAGGGCGTTCCTAAAGGTTGCCCTTTTTCGTGCGCCATGTTCAGCGCAGGCCGTTACACGGAAGTCTCGCTGCTGACCCCCAGGCAGATGTCGTTCTCGTCAAAGAGCAGGACAATGTGGTAGCTGGTCTCCATCCACTGGATAATCTTCACGGGCTTCCCGTCGGCCCCGATGGTTGTGGAATAACTCTTGTAGTTGCCGCAGTGCGCCACAATCTCCTGCAGCGAGCGGCCCTGCAGGGTGCCAAGTTCCACAAATTTCCTGTTCAGCGCCTGTCCCGGCGCCTTGACACTCGTGCTGGTCAGCGCATAAAGGAGCAGTCCGCCAACGACGGGGAGCACCCAAATCAAGAATGCGTTCATAGTGATGTTGTGTTAGAAAGAGAATATTCTCTAGCGGCAAAGTTACGCAGAAATGCCGTCATAGTAATGGGGGGGGTAAAAAGTGCATATTCCGGTGCAAATTCCACAGAAACGCATTCTTTGTCTCGCCCAAAACAGATTTTGACGGACTGTTTTTATATCCGAAAGTCTCCAAGGAGAGGTCGGGGACAGCCTGCTGTTGCCGGTAACCAACGCCAGGGACTTGACTGCTGACAGGATGAATTGGGGAGGGAGGCAATTTGCTTAACCCATACGACAGGAATGGAAGTCTCATGTCACTTGACGAATATCCCAAAGATTTCGTGCGGCATCAGCCAGTCACATGAATGGTGGCTGTGCAAGATGGCAGAGCCAGTATCTGCGTAAACGCGGACACCAACCAAAGGCCACACCCGCATGGTTTGGCCGACACGCAGCCCCCGCCTCCCCGCCACTTACCCCTCCTTTTCCCAAGTCATGCGGTGCGGGCGCGCACCGCCCCAAAACGGCCTTGTAAGAGCCCCAAAATTGTCTTATAGGACAATTTAAATTCTCTTATAAGACAATTTCAACACTCTTATAAGACAATTTTTAGGGGGCTCTATGAGGCAAAAATGGGGGCGGGCGTGGAGGCGGAAATGGAGGGGGCAAAGGCCGCTAAGGAGTGCCTGTCACAATGCCGGCAACGCGCCAATGGGCACTCGCATGTGAAGAGCTCATCTTCGGGAAAACATGCCACACTACCAGCAACGCGTCCCGCAGGGGCAAAAGCGTTCGTGTTCCATGCTTTTGCCCTTTCAGGGCGTGCTTGGCGATATGCTGTTCTCCCCAGGGCGTTGCCCTGGGCTAAGCGCAGCCCATTGCCCCTTCTGGGCGCGTCGGGTGCCATCTTGCCGTGTCATTACAATAAGGGCGCGGGGAGTGCGGGCTGAAGGCCCAATGGGCACTTAGCCCAGGGCAACGCCCTGGGTCCAAGGCACAATTACGCAAGTGCGCCCTGTAAGGGCAAAAGCATCGGTCATGTGCGCTTTTGCCCTTACAGGGCGTGCCTGGTGATATGCTGGTTCTCCCCAGGGCGTTGCCCTGGGCTAAGCGCATGCTGCCCCTTCAGGGCGCACAGGGTGCCATTTCCCACACCATCATAACGCTGCTGGCTGAAGGGGGGCGTGGCCTCCCTCCTATAGGGGTGAGAGGCTATACTTATATATAGGGCTTTCCCCATTTTGCCCGGAAGCCCCATGCTGGGGCGGTCAGTCAGTGCGCGCCATAGACCTCGATGTCGCCTATGCGCACATAGCCGTCTGTGCCGCCCCTGGTGACACTCACACGCACATAGCGTGCCTCGACGGGCGTGATGCTGGCGTCTGTCACAGGCGAGGTGTTGCCCGTGTGGGTGCCCACTGTGGTCCAGGTCTCGCCATCCAGGCTGGTCTGCACGGTGAAGTCGCGGCTGTTGAGTTGCGGGTCCAGGCCTGCGGCCTCGGCATGGCGTATCACATAGCGGCTTATCTCGTATGGCTCCTGGAAGTCCATCTGCACCCATCCTGTGCCGTCTGCGTCTTGTGAAATCCACATGTATCCCTCTGACGGCGAACCGTTGGCGGCATACTTGGTGCTGGTCTTGGTGGGCGACGAGGTGATGGCCATGTCCTGCAGCAGGGTGAGGTTGAAGGGCAGGTGATGGGCCTCGTTGTAGTAACTGAACCAGTGGTCGGCCCTTACGATGCTGACATTGCCGGGCGAGAGCGCATCCAGTTTGTCCTTGAGCGCGATGAGCTTGTCCGGCCCCACATCCCACACGGTGCCCTGGCCGGTGACGAACATCGGCTCCTGGCCTGTGAAGTTCTTGATGTCGCGGTTGAAGAAGTCGGTGATGACATCGGTGCTGTTGGCATAGCAGGGGTACTGGGGGACGACGGGCAGCCACTTGGACTGCACCTTGGCGGTCAGACGGCCCGTCTGCCGCTCCCAGTCGTTGATGGTGAGGCCGTACAGGTAGGGGCAGTTCTCGGCATAGACCCTTCGCTGTATGGCGCTGGCATCGTCCCAGATGGTGATGACGCGCAGGCCGGCCTTCTCCAGGTAGCGCTGCGTGAGCTGGGTGTAGGGGGTGATCAGCTTGCTGGAGTTCTGCGTGGCATAGTAGCGTGAGTTGTGCGCGTCATAGGGCATGGCGTAGCCCAGGCCCGAGGGGCCGCTCACGAAGCAGCGGACTGATGGCGTTCACGGCCTGGTGGAACCTGTGGTCCTGGTCAAACG
>CAVKOT010000163.1:0-6779 GCA_963658045.1 Opitutia bacterium UBA4654 | reverse complement strand
CCAGCGGCAGTACGGCATGTCTTCTTCTCATGTCTGCCTTTCCTTATTTGTTCACAAGGAAGTAAATGGCAGGATTGCCGCCACGGTTGCAGTCCCGGTTCCTCACCAAGTCATCCTTGACGCTCTCGCTGTCAAGCACTGTTGCCATCATGCCAGGCAGGGAATACTGGGGGGAATAGTCGTAAGAACCAAGCGAGGAGTCTATCATGTGGTCCGAGGGGAAAGCCACGGTCTTCCCGGTCTCCTTGTACAAGATTGTCTCATGTGAGTCATCCGTGTCACAGAATCCCACCCAGGCATACTTCTCGTTCTCCGTGCAGAAGTATATGCTTCCCCTGTGTATTTTCTCCATCTCGCGCGCATTGTCCTTGTTCACCTGGCTACGGTCAATACCATTGCTCCCGAAGTCCAGCTTGTAGCGCACCTGCAGGCTGTCATTGCCATCCAGCATATATATGGTGTCATCTATGTACCGGAAGAAAGTAATGGTCCCGTCTTGTAGTTTCTGCAATGGATTCCAGAGGATTACGTTAGGCTCATCCTGCCTGTTTGTCAAATACTCGGCTGTCACATGCATGTCATGGTCGGTAATCACCAGGTTGCCCCTGCCCTCATCATAGCATACAAAATAGTATTTACCCTTCTCACATTCTATCTTGTCGGCGAAGAGGCTTATTTCCTTTTTCCACTTGAACACGCCCTTATAGTCATACGACAGGATGCGGTTTCTGCCGCACAGGAGGGACACGGTGGAATTGGAGGCATCTACGGCAAAGTCGTTGATGTCAGTGTATTCTCCTGGCCCGCTACCCACTTTGCCTATGCTGTTGATGAACTTTCCTGTATTGGCATTGAACACGAAGACGCGCATGGCAAGTCTGTTGTCCATCACGAAGAGTAGCGAGTCCACCTTCACCAGTTTCCCGATGGCTCCCACCCTGGACTTCTCTGTCTCCTCCAGGCCCAGGATATAGCGGTCAGCAAACAGGGACTGTACGTCAAAGGTGTCCTTCATGTCCGACTCTTGGCACTCCCAGGTATAGTTTGCCTCTATCTTGTTCTCTCGCTTGCAGGAGGCAAACAGAGCCAGCGACATGGTACATGCGCTGATAAATAAGTTCCTTGTTTTCATTTGTGAACGTGCTATATTCATGAGATTTCATGTAACTCTGGCTTATTGCGGTAACTCATATCTGATAATCACCACTCCGTCAGGGGTGATGCCTTTTACTCCATACACAGCTGCCTCGTCTGGGAGCATGACCGCATAGGCACGTTTGCCACACTGCAAGGTCGGGCGAAGTGCCACATTGCCCACATTCCCCAACCTACCGCTCGCACTTTTCCGTCCTGCCCTGTCATAGAGGTTATAATGAATGGACTTCCCATCGGAGTCCACAAATGAGTTGAGGACATGGGACTGGGTCACAAAGTAACCCTCGGTGTATGTCTGCCCGGAATGTGTCACCTGGCTCCCTGTCTTATACCCTTCTTCCTCATGTGTCTCCGCATCATAGGAGAAGTGGAAGGCTTCCTGCAAATCCTGGTTCTCCCACTTGTATATGGTATTGGAATAGTAAGCCTTGACGTAAAGGATACCATCCGCACCTATCTGTATGAGGCATTCACCAGACAGTTCATTAGGATATATGTCAGAGAGTTTCCGCGAAAAAGTCACGATGCCGTCATTTCCCAGGAAATAGAAATTCTGCTCCTGCCCCATAGACAAACAGGCAAAACCGTCCCTCACCTTACGGAACATGCCGAAGCTGCATCCTGTGTTCAGCGCATGATGGTACTGCAAATCATGAGTCAGGACAAGGATGCGTCCCTTCATCCCATCATAAACATACACATACTCCTCATCTGCAGTCAGGCAGACAGGGGACAGCATCTCATTGTTGGCATTGCCTATGGACACCTTTGAGAGAATGACCTGCTTCCTGGTCATATCCACGCAGAACACTCTTTTGAAGAGGTCAAGCACAAAGCACTTGTCTCCCACCACATCCATGCTCTGGATGGGGGCTATGGGGATGTTGCTGGGCACCACGGTCACTATTGCACCAATGTGCTCCAGCCACTCATCCTCAATCTTTCCACTGCCCGACTTCACGGAAATCTCTGTCGAAGCGTCCTGCGTCTGTCCTTGACCGCAGGAAACGCACAGGACAGCGAGAAAGGCGAGTACAAGAAGACTCACCAACATCTCGCGTCCTCTGAGATAAAGAAAATACATGGCAAACACGGCATGAAGTCTTAGTTACCCACCACTTTCTCACCACAGATTTTCAAGCCATGGCTGTGGCAATAAAGATACATCCCTTCGGGGAGCCCATGACACCAGGCTTCACAGGAATCCGACTTGTACCAGGTACTATCAGGCCTCATGCGAGACGGATAGTAGTGGTAATTGTTCCACCGTAGAACCAGTCCTGTACTGGAACTCCAACTGCTGCTGGAACTTGCCAGGGCATACCGCAGAAAAACTGCTCTTGACTGGGTAATGTTCAGTACTGCAAGCCCAGCTACAGCCAAGCAGGCAAGTGCAATTCTCGCTTTTTTAACGTTCATACTCTTCTTGATTAAGATTGTTTGTATTTCCTTGTCGCGGCCAAGTTTTTCTCTCTTCTCGTCAATCTTATTCTTTACTATTTAAGTCTCTCCCCCTCGTCACTGGCAATAACCTTCAACCGTCAGCACATAGGGCTCTTCCCTGGAGTCTATATAGACCTCTATTTCACGCTCAAATGCCCCCAGCATATCAGTAGTGAAAAGGACATTGATGTCCGCTTCCTTACCTGGGGCAACCCTGTCAGGCACCTCCCCTATCTGCATACAGGTGCAGGAGGGTATTATCTTGCGTATGTGGCAACTCTGGGTACTGTCATTCCTGATGGAGAAATGGAGATTGAAATCCCTTCTGTGTGGCACCCTTCCCAACCTGACGCGGGAAGGCGTTATCGTGACCTTGCCAGTATGCAGGCTGTCGGCCGAGAGAGTCTTGAAGTACTCTTTCATCACAGGGACGATGACATCGTTATAGTACATGACAGATGAAATCGTGGCATCGGAGTTCAGAAGGAACACAAAAGGCTTCCCCTCCATGGACAACTGGCGGATATATGAGTCCTCACAATCCTGCAGGAGCGCATAAATGGGAACTCCCAGAGAGTCCTCCCGCTCCATGACACGTACATCTATAGGCCTGAAGCCTTCAGCCAGGATGAAAGGCTCTGCAATATGGTATGCCTTGCATATATTCCTGACATTCATGGCTATCACCTTCCAGCAGTCTGAGCACTGTGCCCTGTGGGCATATATTCCTATGCGCCTGCCATCCTGGGCAAGGGTGACAAGGCTCATGGTGTCCTTGCCTGAAGTCGCAACCAGGATGTCGCTTATGTCATGCCTGCTGACAGCATCCTGCAACCTCATCCACCTAACCTTTTCCTGCAACTCTCGCCGTGCCAGTTTCTCGTTATGGCTGTAGTTCATGTAGGTGACAGACACGCAGAGAAGCACCAGCACGGCAAGAATGAAGTGAGTAAGAACCTTCTTTCCCATTCCTCAAAACTTCTTAAAGGTTCCCACTACAATCAAGGGATTGTCCTCGGGAGAGAGTTTGTCCAGGATGTCACGGTCACTCTTTGGCCATGACTGGTAAACCTCCTCCCCGCCCTTGTTCTTTCTCATCAGGCCAAGAAGTCTTAGGGTCTCATCTGCATCCCACACCTTTGCAAACTGGTTCTTTTCCCAGTCAAAGAGGAAGAACTTCTCGTTGGGATAGGTCTTAAAGGCGTATTCAAAGAAGTTCGCCTCTGGCCTGCTCCCTCGCCGGTCCAACCTACCTGTCAGATACTTGCCTGTCCTCAGGTCAATTACCGCACAATTGCCATAATACAGGTAGCCAAAATCTTTGGAGAATGCAAAGTTATCGTGTATGAACTTCACCTCATTCCACCTTTGGAAAAACTTGTCGGTTGTCATCTCACGATATGTCTGTGGTGTCGTAAATGGCTCACCGAAGTCTGCTACCACAAAGGGAACGCATTCCGCTTCCTGTACCTTCCATATTGTGTCAGGACTCAAGGCATCCTGATAGCACACACCATCTGGGAAGGGGTGTAAAGGCTGTGCAAGGTGATATGCAAACCGATTGTTACCAAGTTTGTATTTGGGAAAACCGGGGTCTGGTAGCACGCCGCATACAGGCGTTCCTTTCTCGTCTGTCACCGTCAGTTTGAACGAGTTTAGAGCCTCATAGTCAGTGTGCGTGTACGGCAATGTAAGCAACACCCGCTTGCCCTCCAGGAAAGCGATGTTCTCGTACCAGAAATAGCGTGACTCCTTGCCAAGAAAATTACCTTGATAATCATAGAACAGCAACTTCTGGGAGTCCTCGTCCAAAATGCAGACCCTTTTCCCAAATTCGTCAAACGTTACCCGCATCATTGAGACATACTCGTCTGTAGCATGCCCTTTCCTGCCAATCCCATGCAAGAACTTACCATTAAGATCAAATACCAGAATGCGCTCACTCCACCGATCTACTACGAAAATCAAACTGTCATCCACAAAGAGATTGTCCACTTCGCCCACCACGCATTCCTCCGTGGTCTCAAGCGGAATTATCCGGTAGTCGGGAGCAAGCACAGTATCTGTATAAATACTCTTTACCTCCATCATCGTGCTGTAGTCCTTTATACGGTAAAAGGCTTCCTGCTTCTGGGGCATCAGAGGAAGACTTCCACTCACCGACATGGTGTCTGTGAGCGAAGTTCCATCCAATGACCTCAACGTTACCAGTTTATGCGAGTCGGACGAATTTGGAGCGCAACTCAACAAGCCTACGCAAACAAGGGCAATGGCAAATAGACCATAAAAAAAACATTTATTCATAAATCATGGATTTTGCTCTTCACATGTTAGAGATCTCGGTGTGCAAGAGGTTGCCGTTGCCTCTCCCGAGCATATTATGCGGGCCGCATGATTATTCTCACGATAATACTGTCTTACAGAGATATTATAATCTGTTGGAGGAGGCTGAATCATATTTCCGAACTTCACTTGAGAAAATCCCACGTACAATTTTTCCATTGTTTCGTCCTCACCTCTCACCAACTTATAATAGTATGTGAGTTCATCATGGCAATCCTGACTTCCGTCAGGTTCTGGTGACTTGTATTTCTTGTCATCCCCTCCAAAGATGTCGGAAATAACAGAAATAATGGTGGAGATGACAGAGGAGATAATTGTCCCCGAAGTGCTCTGTGCCTGGGCTTGCACCACAGGCATGCCCACAAAGGAGACGTTGACGAACAGCAGGCTGCCAAGAGCCAACAAAAGAACAGTTTTCTTCATACTTTCTTCTAATTTGTTAAGTTAATAATATAGAATGTGATTTATCGATTGTATCTCAGGTTCTCCTGTCGGGCAGGAAGGGGTATTGTCATTCTCACGCAGAACCTTGCTGTCATACCATCGTCCTGTTCTGCTATAGGTCAGCACTACACAGAAAAACACGATAGCAGCCAGGAGCGCTTTTCCCACATAACGCCACCTCCTGCGCTCCACACATTTGGATACCGCATAAGCCAGAATGACATTCAATCCTATTATAGGCAGATACATATACCTCTCTGCTATAATGGCATTCCTGGGAAGAAACAGGAGATGAAGCACAAAGAGCAGATGGGATGCGAAAAACAGCAACGAGAGGGAAACTATCGGCTTTCTTATCCAATTCCACAATGCCAGCACCAAAACCACCAGCGCCACAGGACAGAGCACCATCCAAAACGGCAGTGCGCTTCCTGGCAGAGTGGGAAAGAAATGCATCCAACTCAATCCCACAGGAACCGCCCATTTCAACACATACTGCATCAGCGTATAACTGCATAATATGATGCGTTGGCCTACGCTAAATGTCTCAATATGTGTAACCGCAGAATAGCCACTGACACAGAACACAAGATGAAGGCCAAAGAGAAGTGCCAGGGCAAAAAAGGGAAGGTTTATCTGCCAGAATGCACGCGACCTCACAGAGATGCCATACATGAGACTAAGTATTATGGTCAAGAAGGGGAAAGTCAGGACATTCTCCTTGGACAGATAAGAGCACCCAAACAGAATTACAGTAAGCACATAACTCCACGCCCCCCGATGTTTCAGAAATGACACAAAAGCATACGCTGCCCCCAGATAGAAAACACTCGAAAGAAGAATCTTTGAGGCACTTATCCAGGCCACAGTCTCCACCTGTAATGGATGGACTGCGAAAAGGATTGTTGCGAAGAGGCAAATATGTCTCGTACGGGAAACCTCCATGCCCCCACAATCCGAGAGGACGGTCTTCAGGACTGCCCATACAAGGCAGACATTGCACACATGCAGTACAAGTGAATAAACGTGATATGCCAGGCAGGAATAGCCAAACAGGCGGAAAATCACGGTATAGGCAAACTGGTTCAGCGGTCCCCATTGCCCATTGAACGGAGTGGTAAAGATAACCTTCAACAAATGCCAGTCCAAATGTCCCTTGGTCATAGGGTTAAACACCATCCACTGGTCATCCCACTCCATCTGGAACCCGTTCCAGAACGTGGGCAGGAAGGCACATACCGTCAGCAGGCAAATGCCCAGCAGGGGCAGGGCATGAAGCCGTCTCTCACTCAACTTTGTTCTCATTGGTCACACTTGTTTGTCGTCTGTTACCTGTCATTGTCACCAGGTCTTCTCCTGTACGAAGTACCTGGGCCTGCGCTTCACCTCGGTGT
>CAVKOT010000162.1:0-6848 GCA_963658045.1 Opitutia bacterium UBA4654 | reverse complement strand
ATCTTATAACACATTTATTGTTCCTAAATGTGTCTACCTATTCCAGGACAAGACACCCAACTTCTCCCTGAGGAAGCGTGCCGTGTAACTCTCCTGGCACAGGGCCACCTCTTCGGGCTTGCCACAGCACAGGAGCTGCCCGCCGCGCGCGCCCCCCTCGGGGCCCAGGTCTATCACGTGGTCGGCACACTTGATGACATCCAGGTTGTGCTCGATGATGATGAGCGTGTGGCCACGCTGGATGAGCGCGTCGAAGGCATCAAGCAGGCGGCGTATGTCGTGGAAGTGGAGCCCAGTCGTGGGCTCGTCGAAGATGAATACCGTGGGCTGGTGCTTCTCCATGCCCAGGTAGTAGGCCAACTTCACGCGCTGGTTCTCGCCGCCCGATAGGGTGGAGGAGGACTGCCCGAGCTTGATGTAGCCCAGTCCCACGTCCTGCAGGGGGCGCAGCAGGCTCACTATGCGTGGCTGCCTGTGGTCGGTGAAGAACTCGATGGCCTGGTTGATGGTCATGTTGAGCACGTCATACACATTCTTGCCCCCGAAGGTCACCTCCAGTATGTCCTGCTTGAACCGCTTGCCGTGACAACTCTCACAGGGCAGCACCAGGTCGGCCATGAACTGCATCTCCACCGTCACGGTGCCCTCGCCCTTGCACTCCTCGCATCGTCCGCCCTCGGTGTTGAAACTGAAGCAGCCGGCCGTGTAGCCCATCTGCCTGGCCAGGGGCTGTGCGGCAAACACCTTGCGTATCTCGTCCCACGCCTTGACATAGGTCACGGGGTTGGAGCGCGAGCTCTTGCCTATGGGGTTCTGGTCGATGAACTCCACCGCCCTCACCATCTGCAGGTCACCCACGAGTGCGGTGTGCTCTCCCGGCCGGTCGGCAGCCTCGTCCAGGTGACGCTTGAGCGCGCAGTAGAGGATGTCGCGCACCAGGGTGCTCTTGCCACTGCCGCTCACGCCCGTCACGCAGGTCATCACATTGAGCGGGAAGCGCACGTCGATGCCCTTCAGGTTATTGGCCCTCGCCCCCTTGACCTCGATGAAACTGCTCCATGGGCGCCGGCTCAGCGGCACAGGTATCTGCTCGCGCCCGGTCAGGTAGTCCAGCGTGTGGCTCGTGATGCCCTGGTAGTCCTGTGGCAGGGGCTGTGCGGGGCCGTTGTACATGACCTCGCCGCCCAGCCTTCCTGCCTCGGGCCCTATGTCGATAATCCAGTCGGCGGCCCGCATGATTTCCTCGTCATGCTCCACCACAATCACTGTGTTGCCCAGGTCACGCAGCTGCTTGAGCACCTTGATGAGCTTGTCCGTGTCGCGGCTGTGCAGTCCGATGCTCGGCTCGTCCAGGATGTAGAGGCTTCCCACCAGGCTGCTGCCCAGCGAGGTGGCCAGGTTGATGCGCTGGCTCTCACCACCCGAGAGTGAGTTGGAGGGGCGGTTGAGGGTCAGGTAGTCCAGCCCCACGTCCTTGAGGAACTGCAGCCGCTGGCGTATCTCGGTCAGTATGCGCTGTGCCACACCCAGCTCGGCGGGCGTGAGTTGCAGGCCGTCCACCCACTCCTTGAGTGCCCCCACGGGCATGTCCACCAGTTCGGTGATGCTGCGCCCGCCCACCTTCACATAGTTGGCCTCGGGCTTCAGCCGTGTCCCATGACACTTGGGGCAGGTGGCCTTGCCCCGGTAGCGTGCCAGCATCACGCGGTTCTGTATCTTGTACTGTCCCTGGCGCAGCATCTCGAAGAAGGCATCGATGCCCAGCAGTCCCCACTCCCGCTCCTCGGGACATATCTTCCAGTCGGCGGGCACAAGCACCTCCTTGCCCCCCAGCCGCTCGCTCCTCATCATGCGCTTGCTGACTCCTGAGGGCACTCCATGCCAGAGCCAGTCCTTCTGCTCCTGCGTGAGCTCGAAGTAGGGCTTGAATATGGGGAACCCCCTCTCGGAGTTGAAACGGATGAACCAGTCCTTCCACTCGCTCATCTTCTCGCCCCGCCAGCACACCACTGCCCCATCATACACGCTGAGCGCGCTGTTGGGGATGACCAGGTGCTCGTCAATGCCTATCACCTTGCCAAATCCCTCGCACTCGGGACAGGCTCCGGCGGGGGAGTTGAAGGAGAACATGTTGTCGCTCGGTTCCTCAAAGGTGATGCCGTCTGCCTCGAAGCGTGTGCTGAAGGAGTGTGCCTCCCCGCCGGGCATGAAGCGCAGCATCATCTCGCCGTTGCCCTCATAGAAGGCAGTCTCGGCAGAGTCTGTCAGTCGGGAGAGCGCGTCCTTGTCCCTGCCCACGGCCAGGCGGTCAATCACCAGATAGAGCCCGTCGCTGCTGGCCTGGGCGCTGTCGAAGTCCTCGATGCGGCACACCTCGCCCTGGCACTCCAGCCTCGCGAAGCCACTCTGGCGGTAGATGTCGAGCTGCTGCTGCAGTGAGCGTCCCTCGGGCAGGTGGATGGGGCACAGCACCAGGAACTTCGTGCCGTCAGGGTGCCCCAGCGCGCACTGCACCACATCCTCGGTGGTGTGCCGCTTCACCTCCTGTCCGCTCACGGGGCTGAAGGTCTTGCCCACGCGGGCGTAGAGCAGGCGCAGGTACTCATATATCTCCGTGCTCGTGCCCACGGTGCTTCGCGGGTTGCGTGTGGTCACCTTCTGCTCGATGGCGATGGCGGGCGGGATGCCCTTGATATAGTCACACTCGGGCTTGTTCATCCTGCCCAGGAACTGGCGGGCATAGGCACTCAGGCTCTCCACATACCGCCTCTGTCCCTCGGCATAGAGGGTGTCAAAGGCCAGCGAACTCTTTCCGCTGCCGCTCAGTCCAGTCACCACTATCAGTTTGCGGCGTGGAATCTCCAGGCTTATGTTCTTCAGGTTGTTGACTCTCGCGCCCTTTATCTGTATGCAATCTTTCATCTGTGTGTCCTCATTCCTTGTCGTTTACCAGTCGTCATCCTCTCCGTCGGTCTGCGCATTCCTGATGCAGCGGTCTATCCTGTCCATCAGCACGTGTGGGTAGGCCAGGCTCAGTGGTTTGGCGGTTGTTGGTACAATAACCTTAACAATCTCAAAACCTTAAAACCTTATAACCTCAAAACCTCAATAAACATGGAACATCCTCTCCATCATGTGCCATTTCTCGTCGCTGCGCTCGTCCTGTCTGCACTGCTGGAAGATGCTCATGAACGCCTCCCACTCAGCCTGGCGTGGCCCGGCAGCCATCCGCTGCATGGCCTCGTCCCAGTCGAGATCCTCGGGCCCCTCGCATATCATCACCAGGCGGGTGCCCAGGATGTATATCTCCATGTCATAGAGCCCGCAGTCGCGTATGCCCTGCAATATCTCCGGCCACACCTGCCCGCGGCTGTGCCGCTTGCGGTACTCGGCTATGAGGGCAGGGTCGTCCCTCAAGTCCATGGTCTGCACCCACCGCCGCGTTTTGCCGGTGCGGGGCTTCTGTAGGTATCCGTCCTTCGTCATTCCCTGATGCTGTATAACATTATATATATATAGCAGGCCAGCGGCACGGTGAACGCCAGTGCCATGCAGCCTGTGCTGTCGGCTATCCGTCCCATGATGACGGGCGCTATGGCCCCGCCCACGATGGTCATGATGAGCAGAGAGGAGGCTTGCTTGGTGTGCCCCCCGCTGGAGCGCAGGGACAGGGAGAAGATGGTGGGGAACATGATGCTCTCGGCCAGATATACCACCAGGAAGGCGGGCAGGGCAATGCTGCCGCCCCCCCCGCACCAGCAGGATGGTGGCCATGGAGGCCAGTGCCGCGCATCCCAGCAGCATGTGCCTGGGCTTGACATAGCCCATCACCCAGCTGCCCAGCACGCGCCCCACCACGAAGAGCCCCATGCCGCCAAATCCCAGCCAGCGTGATGCCTGGGTGGGGGTGAGCGAGGATGTCTCGGTCATGTAGTTGATGAAGAAACTGTTGACACCCGTCTGGGCTGCCACATAGAGGAACAGGGCCAGCATGCCGGCCACGAAGGCTGGGTTGCACAGCCCCTTGCCCGCGGCCACGTCGGCCTCCCCGCTGTCAGTCTCCCTCACCTCGGGCAACTTGCACCGGCTGAACACCACCATAGCGATGAGCACCACCACACCCACTATCGCATAGGGGATGGCGATGTTGCCGCCCGAGAAGAGCAACGCTCCCCCCGCCAGCGGCCCCACTATCCAGCCCACCCCGTTGAGTGACTGGGCCAGGTTGATGCGCCGCTCGGCCGACTGGGGCGGGCCCAGCACGGTGGTGTAGGGGTTGGCGCTGGTCTCCAGGCAAGTCAGCCCGCATCCGATGATGAACAGGGAGAAGATGTAGAAGGGGAACGACTCCATCCGCGAGCCCGGGATGAAGAGCAGCGCGCCCACTCCGTAGAGCAGGAGCCCCGTGAGCACCCCCCGTCTGTAGCCCCACCTGCGCACGATGCTGCCTGCTGGCAGTGCCATGAGGAAGTAGCCCCCATAGACTGCCGCCTGCACAAAGGCAGCCTTCGTCCTGGAGATGTTGAGGCTTTGCTGGAAATGCGGGTTGAGCACCTCCAGGATGCTGTGGGCAAATCCCCACAGGAAGAAGAGGGAGGCGATGAGCATGAACGGCACGGCGTAACTCGTGCCATTGGCCCGGAAGAGTGAGTTGTCTTGCTTCATGTACGATGGTTCTCCATAAGAAATCGGGAACGCGGGGCAGCCTGGGCCGTCCCCCATTCCGTTAGGAGATGTAAAGTAAGGGCTTTTTTCCGAAATGGGCAACTTATGGGAATGGAAAAAGAGGCACGCACGGATTTTGGGAAAGCGGCATGCGCTCCGGCACGGGGCAGCCTGGGCCGTGGCCGGGATAATGGACACGACGAGGGGGCTCGCGGCATCTGCTGGCCACAAGCCCCCTTGCCTCGTCAGTGGGACGTCCCCTGTCAGTCCTCGGGAGAGAACTGGTCCTTGCCTACCGAGCACACAGGGCACTCGAAGTCATCGGGCAGTGACTCAAAGGGGGTGCCTGGCGCTATGCCCTGCTCTGGCAGTCCCTCGGCTGGGTCATACACCCATCCGCATACGTCGCAAACATACTTTTTCATAATCGTAACTCCTCTCTATAAAGTGATACATCAGTGAACAGGTGCAAATGTATGGATTATCGGGCAGGCAGCGGGCAGCATGGCTCTACTTTCTTGAGAAGTTTAACACTTGTTGGCAGATGGGCCGGACGGGGGGCGGGAGAGTGGTGGCGCGGGCTCAGGAGAAATCCACCGAGAACTGGTGTATGCCATCCCTGTGGGCATAGTCCACTCTCCAGCCATGGTAGTCACACACGGCCTTCACGATGGCAAGCCCCAGGCCGTTGCCCTGGTTGGGACTGCTGGTGTGGTGGAAGCGGCTGAAGACCTGTGTGGCATCCAGGGCTTCCTCGTCCGAGGTGTTGGACACGGTCAGCCGTCCAGGCATGATGGACACCTGGATGGTGCCGCCAGGCCTGTTGTGACGGGCGGCATTGGTGAGCAGGTTGGTCACCATGCTCTCCAGCAGGCAGCGGTTGGCACGCAGGGGCATGGCATCAGTCCTGAACGTGCGCCTCACGTTCAGTCCCTCCGAGCAGTTGCTGAGGGTGTCCAGCAGTTGGCCTGTCACCTGCACCAGATCCATGCTCTCGGTGCCGAACTGCTGGTTCTCCATCCTCGCCAGGAGCAGGAGGTTGCCGTTGAGGTGCGCCAGGCGGCTGTTCATCCGGTACAGTTCCTGGATGATGCCGGCCTGCTCCTGGGTGACTCCAGGCTTCTGGAGCAGCAAGTCCAGCTTGCTGCGGAAGATGGCCAGCGGTGTCTGCAGTTCGTGCGAGGCATTCTCGGTGAACTCCTTCTGCATGCGGTAGCTGCGCACGTTCTCCCTCATGAGTTGGCGCAGGACCCTGTTGAGGCGGTCAAACTCCCGGATGCCACTGTCGGGCAGTGCGGGCACCTGTCCGCTCTCCAGCCTGAATCGCTCTATCTCGCACAGCGTCCTGTCAAACGGGAGCCATAGCCGCCTCGAGATGATGCCTATCATGATGACGATGGCGATGGCCAGTATGGTGGTGATGAGGCCAAACTGGATCATGATGCCCTGCAGGATGTCGGCCTCCAGGTCTGATGCCGGGATGGGCTTGCCGTCCTGCACCGCCTCGATGAGGTCGGTCATGTCCTCGGCATAGAAGTTCCTCGTGAGCAGGTAGAACAGCGGTGCCGCCAGCACCAGCAGTATGGCCACGCAGCCGATGAACTGCTCCAGTGACTTGCGTGTCAGACTTTTCTTCATTCCTCCGTCCATTTGTAGCCTATCCCGTAAACGTTCCTGATGCGGTTGGGACATCCCGCAGCGGCCAGCTTGGCCTTGAGGTTCTTGATGTGCGTATATACGAAGTCGTGGCTGTCCATCAGGTCGGCCATCTCCCCGCTGAGGTGCTCGGCCAGGGCACTCTTTGAGATGACCCTGTCCCTGTTGCCCAAGAAGAAGAGCAGCAACTCATACTCCGACTTGGTGAGCGGCACCCTCTGCCCCTCCACGCTCACCTCCTTCTCCAGCAGGTCTATGCTGATGTTGCCGCACTCCAGCGTGTTGCTTGAGGCGAACTTCCTGCGTCTGATGATGGCATAGACCCTCATGTCCAGTTCGGCCATGTGGAAGGGCTTGGGCAGATAGTCGTCAGCCCCTATCTCCAGGCCCAGCACCTTGTCATCCAGCGAGCCCTTGGCCGAGATGATGATGACTCCTGCTGGATTGCGCCCATGCCTGATGTGGCGCAGGATGTCCAGCCCGCTGCCGCCGGGGAGCATCAGGTCCAGCAGGATGCAGTCATACTC
>CAVKOT010000161.1:0-6852 GCA_963658045.1 Opitutia bacterium UBA4654 | reverse complement strand
ACACTGAACCTGTCGTGCCGTCGAAATGCTTTACGAAGCGGCTTCTTACATCTTCTATTGTCAGTCTCATGGTTGTGTTGTTTTGTTAAACAAGTCTTGCGCCGCTGCGGGAGCGGGCGCAAGACAGGGATTATACGTTAAGGGGATTATGCTTCTTTCTTGGATACTCTGGAGCCAACGAGCGCATAGAACAGGATGTATGCGGCGCATGCCAGAGGAATCAGGTAACTGATGAGGTAGTTGCCACCTGTGGCATCCACCACCCAAGCCTGCAGGGCCACCATTACGGCACAGCCGAACACCATGGTCATGAAGATGCCGGAGGCAGCGGCAGTATATTTGCCCAGTCCCTCGACAGCCATGTTGAAGATGCCGCCCCACATCACAGATGTGCAGAGACCCACGCAGATGAAGGCTGCAATGCCCACGGGCACCTCAACCCAGATGAGTGACAGGTTTGCCCAGTCAACGCCAGGGACATTCACCTTCCAGTCCTGGGGAGCGAACATGCCAAAGGCCAGCAGGATGATGGCGGCTGTGGCCACGGTGCTCACCATGGCACGGCTGGACACCTTGCCACCGATGCTGCCGCCCACGGTGCGGCCGATGAACATGGCAAACCAATATACAGCGGCAATCAGTGAGGCTACGCCTGCCGATATGCCCACCTCGCTAGTCAGGTACTTAATCATATAAGTGGGTGTGCCCACCTCTACACTCATATAGAGGAAAATGGCCAGGGCACCCAGGGCGAAGTGACGGTAAGAGAGTGCGCCCTTGATGAGGTCCATGCTCACGGGCTCCTGCTTGGGCTCCTCAATCTTGGTGGCGGCCAGCACGAGGAATGCCACCACGAAGATGGCCACTGCGATGTACATGGCAGGAGCGGCATCCACGATGGCTGTGTCCTTGGTCACCTCACCGATGAGGGCTCCCAGGATGATATAGACAGCCACTGCAGCCGCGCTGTTGAAGGCACCACCTATCTGTATCAGCTGGTTGCCAGTGTTGCCACCGCCACCCAGGACGTTCAGCAGGGGATTGACCACCGTGTTGAGCATGCACATGGTGAAACCGCAGATGAACGCGCCTGCCAGGTAAACCCACATGCTCTCCATAGTGCCAGACAGCAACTCCAGTCCCATGCCT
The DNA here is from genome assembly GCA_963658045.1 of Opitutia bacterium UBA4654. Classification (GTDB taxonomy): domain Bacteria; phylum Bacteroidota; class Bacteroidia; order Bacteroidales; family Bacteroidaceae; genus Physcousia. The sequence continues at coordinate 5,703 of CAVKOT010000161.1, read as the reverse complement.
ATGATACCCACGATGAGGGCCAGCAGGGCAGTCTTCTTGTAGCCAAACTTCACGATGAGCATGCCGCTGGGGATGCCCATCACCAGGTAGGCAATGAAGTTGGCGTAGTTGCCAATCTGTGACTGGAGTTCGCTTGCTCCGAACTGGTTCTGTACGATGACTGCCATGGGTGAGCACAGGTTGGTCACGAAGGCAATCATGGCGAAGAGCGCGATCATCATAATAATCGCAGCCCACTGTTTTGATTTTTGTGCCATTAGTCTTGTTTGAATTATAGATTTTATGAATGATTATTTTCGGGAGAAGTGGCCTGCCAGTTCAGTCATCGGTGCTGAACTTATACACCGTCTTCTGGGTGTAGAGCTCTCCTGGCTTCAGGATTACGCTGGGGAAGTAGGGATGATTGGGGCTGTCGGGGAAGTGCTGGGCCTCGAAGCACAGGGCACTGTACTTGCCGAAGGTGGCTCCGTGTGTGCCCTTGAATCCATTCAGCCAGTTGCTGCTGTAGAACTGCACGCCGGGCTCGGTGGTGTACATCTCCATCACGCGTCCGCTTACAGGCTCGGTGCAGCGCACAGCGAAACTCAGTTCACCAGGCTCACGCTTGTTGAGCACATAGCAGTGGTCGTAGCCTGTGCCGTTGACAATCTGCTGGCAGGTGGTGTCGTGTATGCGCTCGCCCACGGTGTGAGGAGTGCGGAAGTCAAATGGTGTACCCTCCACCTTGAGTATCTCGCCAGTGGGAATGCTGGTCTCGTCGATGGGCAGGAAGAAGTTTGCGTTGATTTCCAACTGGCAGTTCAGTGCTTCGGGTGTGGGGTCGGCGATGCCCGCCAGGGAGAAGAACCCATGGCTGGTCATGTTCACCACCGTCTTCTTGTTGGTTGTGCCGCGATAGTCAATGATAAGTTCATTGTCCTCGCTCAGGCTGTACTTCACTATCATCTGTAGTTCGCCAGGAAATCCCTCCTCATAGTAGGCCGACACATAGCGCAGTACCAGTTCGTGTCCGTTAATCTGCTCTGCATCCCACACACGGGCATGAAAGCCAGTGGGGCCGCCATGCAGATGGTTGGGGCCATTGTTCACAGCCAGGCTGTACTCCTTGCCGTTCATTGTGAACTTACCCTTGGCGATGCGGTTGGCATATCTGCCCACCAGAGTGCTGAGGAAAGGTTCGGGGCTTTCCATCACTCCCTTTATGCTGTCATGGCCTTGAATGACATTGGCCATCTTGCCTTCCCTGTCGGGAACCATGATGGCCACCAGAGCACCACCATAGTTGGTGACGCTTACTTCCATACCGTTACTGTTTGTCAGGGTGTAGAGGTCGGTCTGCTTGCCTTGCACAACAGCCTGAAAGTCCTCTCTCTTCAGTCCGGAAATCAGTTCTTTGTCCATCGGAATATCGTTTAAGTTTGACGTTGTTTCTGGCTTTTTCGCCAAATTCTTAATGCAAACTTAATAATAATACATGGACTTTCCAAGCAAGATTGGCAAAAAGTTGCTGGCAGAGGGGCAAAATATTCTTGCTATGCAAGCATGCTCCCCTGGCATGAGGTTGTGTGGCCGTGTGGCCTCCTGGTTCTGTGGCTTGAAAAAGCGAAAGGCGGGAGGACTCCGCCTTGTGTTGCGTAATCCTCTCGCCTTTCCTGTCTTTGCTTGGGCTTTCTGCTCCTTTTCTTGCCCTGGGCCGTGTGGGCTTCCTGCTTTTAGTGCTAAAGCGTTCCCTGCTCCTGGGCCGCAAGCAGGTCGGCCACGATGAAAGTGCTTCCGCCCACGAAGACCAGGTCGTCGGCTGCTGCGGCTGCCTGTGCGGCATGGTAAGCCTCTCTTACGCTGGGATAGCACTGTCCCTGCAGTCCATGTGCGGCTGCCTTTTGGGCAAACTCCTCACACGGCATGGCACGCTTTACAGAAGCCTGGGTGAAGTAATATTCAGCCTTCTTGGGCAGCATGGAGAGCACTGTGTCGATGTCCTTGTCGCTCACCATACCTATAATAATATGTAGTGCATGATGGGGCGTGGCTGCCAGTTGGCGTGTGATGTACTGCATGCCACCCACATTGTGTCCTGTGTCACACAGGGTGAGCGGATGGTCTGATACCTTTTGCCAGCGTCCCCGCAGGCCTGTGAGTTGGCACACGTGGGCAAATCCCTCCGCCACAGCCATGTCCCCAATCTCCATTCCCTGCTGTCGCAGTACCTTGACCGTCTCCAGGATGGTGGCCGTGTTCTTTTCCTGGCAGAATCCGCCCAGTTCGCCATGCAACGTGCCGAAGGTGGCGGTGTGGTAGGTGTAGCCCTTGCCAGGAGTCAGTGTGAAATCCAGAATTTCATGCTGATGGTCGGCGAAGGTCAGTGTTGTCCCCACTTCATCTGCTTTTTTCTGAAACACCTCGGCCACACTGTCTGTGCCCGACTCGCCCACGATGGCAGGGATGCCATGCTTGATGATGCCTGCCTTCTCACCCGCAATCTTCTCCAGCGTATTACCCAGAAACTGAATGTGGTCATAACTGATGTTGGTAATCACACTTACCAGTGGCTGGATGATGTTGGTGCAGTCCAGCCTTCCGCCCAACCCCACCTCTATCACGGCAATATCCACTTTCTGCTCGGCAAAGTACTTGAGGGCGAGTGCCGTGGCCAACTCAAAGAATGAGGGATGCAGTGGCTCGAAGAAGCCGCGTTCCTGTTCCACGAATTCTATCACACGCTCCTTGGAAATCATTTTCCCGTTGACGCGGATGCGCTCGCGAAAGTCTGTCAGGTGTGGACTTGTGTAGAGTCCTACCCTCAGTCCTTGGCTCTGCAGTATGGCAGCCAGGGTGTGGCTCACCGACCCTTTGCCGTTGGTGCCTGCCACATGTATGGTGGCATATTGCCTGTGTGGGTGCTGGAAGTGCTTGTCAAGTGCCTCCGTGTTGCCCAAACCTTCCTTATATGCGCCCGCCCCGATATTCTGAAATAACGGGGCGGACTCATATAGATATTGTGTTGCTTGCTCGTAAGTCATTGCTTGAGGTTTTAGGGTCGCCTCACATCGGAGTCTTGTGGCGTCTCAACCTTTGGACTTAATAGCGATGCGACCAAAAGCAGTTACTCAAACTGCCTCTTGAATTTGCTGAAGAAGCTCTCCTTGCTGCTCTCGCCAGGCTTCATGCTCTCACGATCTTTGAGCTGCTCAAAGATTTCCTTCTCGGACTTGGACAAATTCTGGGGAATATAGACGTTGACCGTCACAATGAGGTCACCCGTTCCGTAGCCATAACCAGGTATGGCAGGCAGTCCCTTACCACGTATGCGCATCACCTTGCCAGGCTGTGTGCCAGGCTCAATCTTGATTTTCACCTTTCCGTCCAGTGTGGGTACTTCTGCCGAACCACCCAGTACGGCTGTGGGAATGTCAAGTTGCAGTTGGTAGTGCAGGTCTTTTCCGTCACGTACGAAGGTCTTGTTCTCCTCGACGGACACGATTACCTGGATGTCACCAGGCACTCCGCCCAGTCTGCCAGCATGTCCCTTGCCAGGCACATTGATTACCATGCCGTTCTCTACGCCAGCGGGTATCTTTACCTCCACGATTTCCTCACCGCTCACGATGCCTTCACCACCACAATGGGGGCACTTGTTCTTGATGATAGAACCTGTGCCGTTACAGCCCGGACATTCCGTCTGGGTCTGCATGGTACCCAACATGGTGCGTACGGTACGGTAAACCACACCTGAGCCCTTGCATTGTCCGCAAGTCTCTGTCTTTCCGTCCTGGCTGCCTGTTCCATGGCAGTCGGGACAGGTGACGTACTTCTTCACCTTGAATTTCTTGGTGACTCCTGTGCGCACCTCATCCAGTGTCAGGCGCACCTTCATTCTCAGGTCACCTCCCTTGAACACTGGGCGATGATTGCCGCCCTGGTGTCCACCTCCACCGAAGATGTCCTCAAAGCCGAATCCACCGCCTGCTCCAGGCCTGTGTCCGCCAAATATGTCACCGAACATGGAGAATATGTCATCCATGCTCATGCTGGAACCACCGCCAAATCCATTGCCACCGCCCATGTGTGGGCCGTCAAAGCCGAACTGGTCGTACTGCTGACGTTTCTGCGGGTCACGCAGCACGTCATACGCCTCGGCAGCCTCCTTGAACTTTTCTTCGGCCTCCTTCTTTTCCGTCTCCGACTTGCCTGCCTGGCGGTCGGGGTGGTACTTGATGGCCATCTTCTTATAGGCGCTCTTTATCTCGGCATCGCTGGCAGTCTTGCTTACGCCCAGTACTTCATAGTAGTCTCTCTTGCTTGCCATTTGTCTTGCTCCTTTCTTGATTTAGCACATGGCCAGTCAGAGTCCCACCACTACCTGGGCGTGACGTATTACCTTGTCGTTCAACTTGTATCCTCTGAGTGTGCAGTCCATCACCTTACCCTTCATCTCGTCATTGGGCGCGGGCAACTGTGCGATGGCCTCATGCAGGTCCACGTCGAAGTCGGCATCCTTGGTGTCAATGGCCTTGACGCCCTGCTTGCCCAGGATGTCGGTGAATTTCTTGTGTATCAACTTCACACCTTCCACCACGGCCTTCACGTCCTCAGCCTTCTCCATGTTGGCCAGGGCACGCTCCATGTCGTCCAGCACAGGCAGGATGGCCACCACGGTCTTCTCGCCTCCGTTGAGTATCAACTCGGTCTTCTCCTTGATGGTGCGCTTGCGGTAGTTGTCAAACTCCGCTATTTTGCGCAGTAACTGGTCTTTTAAGTTTGCTATCTCTTTCTCAGCATCCTTCAGCTTCTCCTCAGCCGTCTTCTCCTTCTGGGGCTCATTGCCCTCTGAAGTCTCGCCGGCCTTTTCCTTAGTCTCGTCCTGCTGCTCCTTCTCTGCCATTTTGGCGGCATTGTCAGTGCTGGCAGACTGGGACTGTGGGTTCTCGCTGCTCTGCTGTTCCTGCTTCTTTTCCTTATTCTCTTTCATATCTTATATAGCTGCTCGTGCCACAGGGGCACAATGTTTACACTGACATTTTGTTACAAGAAGTGTGCCAAGTGTCATTTTGTCAGTCAGCCGTGTTGTACATTTTCTCCTTCAGCTCCTTGATGTGCTCATCGCTGATGTAGTCATCGTAGTCCATCATCTTGTCGATGGTTCCGTTGGGCGTGAGTTCAATAATGCGGTTGGCCACGGTCTGGATAAACTCATGGTCATGGCTGGAGAACAGAATATTGCCCTTGAAGAGTTTGAGGTTGTTGTTGAACGCCTGTATGCTCTCCAGGTCCAGGTGGTTGGTGGGTGTGTCCAGGATAAGGCAGTTGGCGTTCTTGAGTTGCATGCGTGCTATCATGCAGCGCATCTTCTCTCCTCCCGAGAGCACATTCACCTTCTTGAGCACTTCCTCTCCGCTGAACAGCATCCTGCCCAGGAAGGATTTGAAGTACACCTCGTTGCCCTCGCCGAACTGGCTCAGCCAGTCCACCAGGTTCAGGTCGCTCTGGAAGAACTTTGTGTTATCCACAGGCAGATAGGCTGTGGTGATGGTGACACCCCAGTTGTAAGTGCCGGCAGCGGCCTGTTGGTTGCCATTGATTATCTCGAAGAGGGCAGTCATGGCACGAGGGTCATGGCTCAGGAACACTACCTTGTCGCCCTTCTCGATGGTGAAGTTCACTTTGTCAAAGAGCACAGCACCATCCTCGGCCACAGCCTTGAGT
>CAVKOT010000160.1:0-6904 GCA_963658045.1 Opitutia bacterium UBA4654 | reverse complement strand
CAGCAGGGTATAGGCGATGTCAGTCATGTCATTGTCGGTGAGCGTGGACATGAGGATGGAGGTGCCCAGGAAACCCGTCTGCAGGCAATGGCCGTGGTCGGCGAAGTTCTGTCTGAGCCGCGCCTTCATGCCCTCCTTGGCCTGCCCCTCCACAAGCCCGTTCTTGAGGGCAAAGAGTGCGGGGGTCTGCATGGTGTTGAGGATGGCCTCCTTGAAGGTGCCGTCGGCGTTGAGGAATGTGTCCTTGAGGTATTGGATGGCCGTCTGCCTCATGGTCTCATACTTGCCCGCGTCGCGTCCCGTGGCCCTGGCCATGTCGCGCATCATGCCGGCATCCATGGCCCAGTAGCAGGCGCTCAGATAGTTCCAATAGACGTAGGTCTCGGGGCGGCGCACGGTGCGTCCCTGCTCGTCGCGCGTGTCGATGCCACCGCCACAGGACTCCAGGGGCTCATAACTGAGCCAGTCGGCCCACTGGTAGTTGCTGTTCTCGCTGGAGAGAGCCTGGTGGTTATACTTGGTATCGTTGACGTGGTTCATGAACTTCTCCATCGCCTCCCAGTTCTCATTCACTATCTCGCGGTCGCCAAACTGCTTCCACACGACCCAGGGCACGATGACTCCGGCATCGGCCCAGCCCAGGCGCATCATGTCGCTGTCAAACCCGCCGTACTGCGCCAGCGGGGCCACACCGGGGAAGCCGCCCTGGGGAGTCTGGGTGTCACGCATGTCACGCATCCACTTGTGGAAGAACTGGCGGGTGTTGGCAAAGAACGTGCCCGTCTCAGAGAACACCTGGGTGTCGGCTGTCCAGCCCAGGCGCTCGTTGCGCTGCGGACAGTCGGTGGGGACAGAGAGGTAGTTGGACCTCTGGCCCCACACAGTGTTGGATATCAAGCGGTTTATAAGTTCATTGCCTGTGGTGATGCTGCCAGTCTCCAGGCCCTTTGTGATGGAGCTCACGGGTATGGAGCGCAGGCTGCGGATGCGCACCTCGTCGGTGGCGGTGATGGACACCAGGCGGTAGCCGAAGAAGGTGTTCTGGGGACGGAAGGTGACCATCTTGGGCGATCCGGCAAAGGTGTAGGTGAGCCTCATGCCTATGTCGGGGATGCGCAGGTTGAGCCGGTGCACGCTTCCCTCGGGGCCATCCATGCCGCGGCTCTTGGCACCATTGCCGTCGTTGAGCAGTTCGGAGGGCAGGCAAGTGAGCACGGTGCCCTCCCGTGCCTGGAACTCAAAGGCCGGGACAGCCGCACAGTTCTGGCCGAAATCGACCACCAGTGTCTCGCCCGGGCGCACCACCAGGGTCTCGCCCCGGGCAAACTCATGCTTCACGACCACACGGCCATACTCGTCCTGGCTCTCGCCCGTGACACCCTGCCAGGTGTAGGCCTTCTGGGGAGCCAGGGCAAGGTCCTCGCGCAGGTAAATCTCGGCTCCGTCGGTGGGCAGTATCTCGCCCTGGAACTCGGTGTTCGCCTCGGGCGTGGACAACTTGTCCAGCGTCTCGTAACCAGGCAGGACGCGCGCGTCATACTCCTCGCCGTCGAAGATGGCCGCATGGCGCACGGGCCCTGCCACGCCAGACTTCCAGTCCTGGGTGCTTGTGCCATAGAGCTTGCGCGTGCCGTCGGCATAGGTGAACTCCACCACGCCACGGAAGGCAGGCTTCTTGCCTATCATGCCGTTGTGGCCTCCTGGGGTGATGATCTTGTCGGCCCACCAGCCGGGGGTCACCTGGGCCGAGAACGTATTCTCCCCGCCGGCCTTGGTCACCACCATGTTGGTGATGTCATAGGTGAAGGAGCGTTTCGTCTTGGCATAATGTGTAAATCCGGGCTTCAGTATCTCCTGGCCCACGGCCTTGCCGTTGACATAGAGGTCATACACGCCCAGGCCTGCCGTCATCCACCTGGCCTTCACCACGCGCTGCTCGTTCCTGACCGAGGAGGCAAACCAACTGGCTCCGTCGGCCGCCCTCTCGTTGGCTCCCTGCACAGCCCCGGTGACCACGGGGGCGTTCTGGGCCGAAATCCACTGTGACATGCTCCATGCCGAGTTGCCCAGCGCATCGGTCAGGTGGCCGCTGCCCGACTTGCTGGTCGAGCAGCCGGCCAGTGCCATGGCCAGTGCTCCCACCATGGGCAGGCAGCATCTGAAAAGTCTTCTCTCCATCATATTCTCTCGTTTTTGTTCGTGTAAGCGGTTGTCTCCAGCCTGCTGGCTCTCTCTCCGGGGGTGGCTGGCAGTGCCTGGACGTCAGCCCTGGAGGGAGGGGCCTGTGGGCTTCTCCTTACAAAGTTACACAAATAATGGGAGAACGCCTGTGTGCATGGGCTGTTTATCACACAAATTTTGGTATGGGGTGGTGGCCCTGTCCTCGACTTCCCTTGAGGGGGAGGAATAATTGCTGCATGTGGGTGCCTTTTTCATCGCATGCGGGTGCGTTTTCCACGCATGCCGCTGCGTTGGCCTTTGCATGCCGCTGCGTTGGCTTTTGCATGCCGCTGTGTTGGGCATCGCATGCCGCTGCGTTTTCGGGGGCATAAAGGGAAAGGCGGAGAGTGAGGGGGCTGGTGGCCCTGGTCTCACTCTCCGCCTTTCGGATTCTGTCCTGCTCTGGCTTTGACGCTCAGGCTCAGGCGTTGCCTGCCGAGGGGGGCAGGGGCATCTCGCCGGCTGGCTTCTGGCGGGGGAAGCGCAGGTTGTCACGCACAATCTGGCGGGGGTCCATCAGGGGCAGGATAAGGCGGGGCAGACCGGCCTCCTCGCTCTTGACAGAGAGCATGCCGCGTGCGGCACCCAGGGTCACGTCGGCCAGGTGGCAGGCCAGTTCGGCGGGGATAATCCACTGGTCGCCCTGCAGCTGGTAGAGCGCGCTCCAGCTCTCGCGTGAGAACTCTATCACGCCCTGCGCCCCAAAGATGAGCTGGGTGAGGTCGTTCTTCTTGTACTCCACATTCATGTTGCACAGCACCATGCGCTGGGCGGTGTCAGCGTTGAACTGGATCTGGTTGCCAATCTGCATGTCACCCTCTGGCCAGCCGTTGGAGAGGTTGACAAACTGCAGCATGCGCACGTCCTTGAGGCGGAACTGCAGCTGTATCTCTTTCTTCTTTTCCATATATAGATAAATAGTGTTAAGTGGTTGTTGTCTTATGCCGTGGCTGTCCCGTCGTGCCTGTGCTGCCCCATCTGGGGTGGTAGCCACCAGGTCTCTTGCCCAGCCCTCCTGCGGTGTGCCGGACGCTCCTGGCCAGAGTGGGGCCGGGGGCGGCGGCAGCCCGGGGGTCAGTGGGCGCGCACGATGACGGCGTTGAGGTAATAGAACCTGTGCGGGTTGGTGTTGTGTGTCCCCGGCATCACGCTGAGTGTGATGCGCCCGTCCTCAGAGGGATGCACACCCTTGACGCGCACCACCTGGGTCGAGTTGTTGGCCGCATCGAGTGACTTGGCCTGGGTCTCCTGGCCCTGCACCACGAAGGTGGTCTGGCGGAAGTCCTTGCAGTCCTCGCGTGAGGCGTAGATGGTGAAGTCATACTTCAGGTCGGGGTTGAGGTGCCCCAGCGTGTATTCGGCCAGGGGACGTGCCTGCGCGTTGCCAAACTTGCCCGAGGCATAGCCCCACAGGGCGGTCGAGCTCACCCTGGCGGGCATGAGCATGCGTGTGATGGTGTAGGAGGCGCCGTTCTGGTTGCTGCCGGCCATGGGCTGGTTGGCCGTGAGGGTGATGGCCGTGGGGTGCTGGTCCTCGTCCAGAATCCTCGTGTGGGTGCGCAGGCCAGTGCCGATGTCGTTCCATGATGCGTCACCCGAGGGCTCGTTGCCGAAGTTGAGCCTTACCTTGCCAGTGGGTTTGATGTCGTTGACCAGCGCATAGCCCGCGTGGCTCATGTCGGACACCTCGAAGGGGGCGGTGCATGCCTTGTGGGCTGCCTCCTGGCAGGTGAGGGCTGTGATGCCATCGACACCCTCGGGGCGATACTTCAGCCCCACGGGTGAGATGCCCGTGAGCCGCTCAAGCCAGGTGCACGCGGCAGTGTAACGGCCAAACTTGAGGTCAAGGTGGTAGCCGTCGCGGTTCAGGTTGTCGCCCAGCCATGAGGCGCGGGCATTCTGTATGGCCGTGCCGCTGGGCACGAGGAACGTGAGCTCGGGGTGTGCTGCCATGGCCTCGCGCACGGCGCAGCGTATGCTGTCATACATGGTCTGCTGGCTACTGCCATAGTTGGCAAAGCCTCCGTGGGTGGAGTCATGGGCGTAGGCCCACGTCATGTGGTAGCCCAGCCGGGCATCTGGGTTGGGGCACAGGCTGCGGGCGTACCGCAGGAGCTCGGTCATGCAGGGCTCGAAGGTGCTGTGCAGGCCCGACTCGGGACTGGCCTGCTGTACGGTGATGTAGTCCCATGGCTCGTCCTGGAGCAGCGTCCTGAGGGCAGAGTTGGGCCTGTTGGTGCGCTTGCCGCGCACGACCTTGCGGTACTCAAAGGTGTTGTTCTCCTCGGTGACATCCCGCCAGTGGGAGGCAAAGCCCTGGCCACCGCGGTAGCCGTTGCCGATAATCATCTCCACGCCCACCTCGCGCCCCAGTTCGTAGAGGTACTGCTCGATGGCATCCTCAGAGAAACTGTTGCCGATGGCCAGCACACGTATGGTGTCGCCCTGTGCCCCCCAGGAGAGCAGCGTGCAGAGCAGTGTGAGAAGTAATAAAGTAAGTCTCTTCATCTTGTTTAATGATTATTGGGGGTTCGTCTGGCAGTCAGTCGGGGGAGTCGTGTGTCCATGCCTCGCCCGGCACACCTGCCCGTTCCGCCCCATGTACCAAAACGAGGCACCGGACAGGACAGGGGGTCTCCCTGCGCCCTGTCCGGTGCCTGGTTGTCAGACTTGCGCCTGGCGGAATTAGTTCTTCTCAGTCTTGCTTATCGCGGGCTTGGCTGTCTTGCCCATCGTCAGATAGGCTGTGGGAGCAGCCACGAAGATGGATGACAGGGTGCCGAAGATTACACCAAGTATCATGGCGAAGGCAAAGCTGCGGATGCTTGCACCACCGAGGCAGAAGATAACTGCCAGCACGATAAACGTAGATACGGAGGTGTTGATAGTGCGGTTCAGCGTGTTGTTCAGCGAGGTGTTGAACAACTCCTTGCGGTCATGGTTGGGATAGAGGCCGAGATACTCGCGTATGCGGTCGAAGACCACCACCTTGTCGTTGATTGAATAACCAATGGCGGTCAGCACAGCGCCGATGAACGTCTGGTCAATCTCCAGTGAGAAGGGCATCCAGCCCCAGCAGATGGAGTACATGCCCAGGATGAGCAGGGTGTCACAGGTCAGTGCCACGATAGAGCCCACCGAGAAGGCCACGTTGCGGAAGCGCACGAGGATATAGACGAAGATGGCTGCCAGGGCCAGGATGACGCTGATGATGGCGCCGTAGGTGATGTCCTCGGCCACCGAGGGACCCACCTTCTGGCTGCTGATGATAGAGCCGCCGGCACGCTCGTCGCGGTTGATGAAGTTCTCCAGGGTGAGGTCGTTGGCCAGCAGATGGCCGTCCTTGAGCACCTGGAAGAGCTTGGCCTCAATCTCGTGGTCCACATCCACGCCGTCCTCATTGATGCGGTAGTTGGTGGAGATGCGGATGGTCTTGCCGTCAGTACCCAGTGCGATGGCGCTGGTTGTGCTCTCGGGGAATGCCTCGGACAGCAAGCCGCGCACGGTCTCGGGGGCCACCTGCTGCTCAAAGAGCACCACGAAGTTGCGGCCTCCCGTGAAGTCGATGCTCTTGCTGAAGCCTCGGGTGAACATGAAGCCCAGGCTCACCACTACCAGGATGCCGAAGATGGTGAAACTCTTCTTGTAAGCGTCCATGATCTTGAAGGCAGGATTCTGGAAGGAAATCTTGTTGCCGATGGCGGTCTGGAAGGTCAGGTTCTTCCACTTGTCGCGGTCCATCATCTCGGTGTAGAGCACTCGGGTGAGGAACACGGCGGTGAAGAAGCTCACGCAGATACCGATGAACAGGGTGGTGGCAAAGCCACGGATGGGTCCCGTACCGAAGTTGTAGAGGATGACAGCCGTGATGAGGCTGGTGAGGTTAGAGTCAAAGATGGCGCTGAAGGCGTTCTGGTAGCCGGCCTCAAGTGCGTCGCGCACGCTCTTGCCGGCACGCATCTCTTCCTTGGTGCGCTCGTAGATGAGCACATTGGCATCCACGGCCATACCCAGTGTGAGCACCATACCGGCGATACCGCTCATGGTGAGGGCGGCCTGGAAACTGGTGAGGATGCCCACCGTGAAGAAGAGGTTGAGGATAAGGGCCATGTTGGCCACCATGCCGGGAATCATTCCGTACATGGTCACCATGTAGAGCATCAGGATGACAAAGGCGATGACGCAGCTCCAGATACCCTGCTGGATGGACTCGGCACCCAGTGAGGGGCCCACAATCTCCTCGCTCACAATCTTGGCGGGAGCGGGCATCTTACCGCTCTTGAGCACGTTGGCCAGGTCGCGGGTCTCCTCTGCGGTAAACGAGCCACTGATCTCAGAGCTTCCGCCCGTAATCTCGCTCTGCACGGTGGGTGCGCTATACACGTTATCGTCAAGCACGATGGCCACGCTGCGCTTCAGGTTGGCCTTGGTGAGCGCGGCCCAGCGGCGTGCGCCATCCACGTTCATCTTCATGCTCACGCAGGGGCGTCCGTGCTGGTCGTAGGTGTCGCTGGCATCGGTCACCACGTCACCCTCCAGGGGAGCGCGTCCGTTTCGCTCGGTCACCTTGATGGCATAGAGCTCGTATATGTTGGCGTTGGCACCGTCACCGATACCCTTCACGCCCCACTTCAGACGCAGGTCAGCGGGCAGGACTTCCTTGGCCTCGGGGCTGTTGACCATC
>CAVKOT010000159.1:0-6914 GCA_963658045.1 Opitutia bacterium UBA4654 | reverse complement strand
GAAGAGATTTTAAAGGTATAATACAAATTTATCCCCACTAAATATCTACTGACCCGAACGAGGATTGCAGGCAGGCACGGCAGGCTTGCCCGAAAGCAGAAAAGCCACACCCGCCTGGCATCTTCCAGGCAGGTGTGGCTTTTGTCTTGCATGAACGCGGGCCGGCCTTACTGGATGGCATCGGCCGAGGGGGGCACGTCTGCCTCGCCTGCACCCCATGCCTTGTTGGGGCGGGGCCCCATCTGCAGCACGAGTGTGCCGCCATCCTTGATGTCATCATGAGTGAACCAGGGCTTGCCCCATGCCTTGCCATTGAGGCGCGCACTCTGGATGTACTTGTTGGTGTCGCTGCACCCCTTGGCCACGATGCGGAAGGTCTTTCCGCTGGGGAGTGTCACCTGTATGTCCTCAAACAGGGGACTGCCGATGTTGTAGATGGGGAAGCCTGGGGTGACAGGATAGAAGCCCATGGAGGAGAAGACGACAAAGGAGGTCAGTCCACCGCCATCCTCGTCACCAGGGACACCCATCACATCGTTGCGGAACCACGTCTTGAGGCACTGGCGTATGCGCTTCTGGGTCTTCCAGGGCGCACCGACATAGTTATATATGTAAGGTATGTGGAGCGATGGTTCGTTGGCCATGGTAAACTGTCCTATGTTGCCTGTCTGGTCAGGAAGCTGATAGTAGAACTCGCGCTTGCCACGTCCCATGCCCTCGGCAAAGGTCTGGTCAAGGTTGGCCACCAGTTGCTCACGCCCGCCCATGAGGTTGGCCAGGTCGGCCAGGTTGTGTTGCACATCCCAGCGATAAGTCCACCCGTTGTTCTCGTCATAGGCGTTTCGGGCCGAGAGTCCGCCTCCGAAGCGATAGTCAAAGTTGGGCAAGAACTGTCCGTCCTGGTCCTTGGGGTGGAAGAACTTGGTGTCGGCGTTCCACACATTGCGGTAGTTGTAGCTCAACCGCAGGTACTTCTGCTCATTGTCCTGGTCACCACGCCAGTGGGCAATGCGTGACAGGCACCACTCGTCATAGGACGTGCCCAGGGTGACCGCCACGGGCTGGCGTTTCTCGAAGCCATGCACATTGGGGTCAGTCTCCTGCTCGCCCTCACGGAGCGCGGGGATATAGCCATGCTCCTTATAGAAGGCGTCAATCCACCCGGCAGGATTGCCGCACCAGGGGGCCAGCGTCTTCTCCTCCATGCCCTTGCGGCAATACTCAAAGGCACGGTCGGCATCCACACGAAGTCCCTTGTAGAGGGCATCGGCCACCATGGCCACTCCATGGTTGGAGTTCATGCGACGTGTGTCGCCTGTCATCTCGGGGAAGGTGGGCATCCAGCCCGTGCCCATCTGCTCGGCCATGCGCAGGTATGACTCGATGATGCTCTCCTCCTCGGTCGGGAACACCAGTGCGCGCAGGGGGTGTGCCGCACGATAAGTGTCCCATATCCAGTCGTCGGAATAGAAGGGCGTGCCGTCATCGTTGTGTACCTTGCCGTCAAAGGCACTGAAGTAGCGCCCGTCCTCACTCAGGCATACGGGACGCTCGAAGGTGCGGTAGTAGGAGGTGTAGAAGACCGTCTTCTGGTCCTCGGTCCCGCCCTTGACACGTATGTGTGCCAGCGTCTCGTTCCACACGCGCCGTCCTTCCCTCTCCACAGCCTGGCGGTCGAAGCCCTTCTGCTCGCGTGCGAGGTTATGGGCGGCCTGGCTCTCGCCGATGAGCGAGATGCCATAGCGCAGGCTCACCTTGCGTGTGCCGGCGGGAAACTTGTAGGCCACGCAGGACTGCCGTCCCTCTGCACGGGTCTGGCCAGGCTGTATGGAGCCGTCTCTCAGCACCCCGCACTCGATGGGCTTTACCGAGAACTCCCCGCTGAAGAAGATGCGCATGTTGGCGCTCAGCTGCTGGTAACCCTCGGCACGGCTGTCCAGGGCGTTCATCGCTCCATTGTCAGAGTTGATGATGATGGTGGCAGGCTTGTCGGGATTCTGGAACTCAAAGTCATAGATGGCACTCTGGTGGGAGACGGCCAGGCTGACATCGATGGTGTTGTCGGCTATCTGCACATAGTAGGAATAGGGGGTCACGCGCTCCTGGTCCCAGCTGGTGCTTATGACGGGCCTGAGCTCATTGCCCTGGGTCACGCTGATGCGGAAGGCCGAGCGCTCACGGTGGTTGGTCACCACGACAGGCAGGCCATCCAGCCTCTCGGTGGTGTAGTCACCACGGGTGGGATATATGCGCATGAGGCTGTTGGGCAACTGGATGGTGGCAAACGTGGGAACAAGCAGATGGCTGATGTTTCCGATGTAGGGGTTGACATAATCTACCCACTCGCGGCTTGCGCCACGCACTCCCTGGGCAGTGCACAGCAGGGTGACGAGCAGGACTGTCTTGAGTCTGTATCTCATAAGTGTCATTGTGGTTGGTTCTGCAATTTTCTTGTGCAAATATAGCACATTTCCCGCATTTCATCAGGTCATGCGCCTCCTTATTTAAGTGGATGTTCCCAATTAGCCAGCATACACAAAAAACGGAGATGCCTCGCTATGATAGCGAGGCATCTCCGCATGGTCATGTCCGTCCGCGTCCTTTGCGCTACTCCTTAATGACTATTATGGAGAGTTCGTACAGGACATACAGGGGTATGAACACAAGCATCAGCGTGAAGGGGTCACCACTGGGCGTGATGACGGCGGCCAGCACCAAGAGTCCCACAATGGCATGGCGGCGATATTCGCGCAACAATGACTTGTGCAGGATGCCGAACTGTGAGAGCAGCCAGGCCAGCAGCGGCATCTCAAACACAATGCCCATCACCAGGATGAGCATGGTGAAGTTGCTGATGTAGGAGGAGAGGTTGATCTGGTTCTCAATGGAGGGACTGAGGTCATACTCCATCAAGAAACGGAAGGTGAAGGGGAACACAAGCAGGTAACCCAACGCACAGCCGATGTAGAACATGATTGTGCCACCCAGAAAGGCGGGCCTAAGGTGACGTATCTCATTCTCAAACAAGGCCGGCTCAATAAACCGCCATATCTCCCAGACGAAATAGGGAAAGGCAATGACGGCGGCAAAGGAGACCGACGTCTGGATGTGTGTCATAAACTGACTGGCCACGTTGATGTTGATAATCTTGACATGGAAGTTCGGGTCAAAGTGCATGAGCCCGTGGCTGAGACTCTCTATCCACCTATATACAAAGAAATGGCTCGTGGTGGGGGCAAGCACAAACTCGTCAAAGATATGGGGCATGGCTATGAATGTCACCACCATACACCCTACCAGCACACATGCCGAGCGGAACAATGCCCAACGCAACACCTCCAGGTGATCCCAGAAGGACATTCCGCCCATCTCCTCTTCTGACTGCAACTCTTCCTTTTCCTTATTCTCCTCCATAGAACTGAAGTTTTACTTGAAAAACTATGGGTTGCAAGGAGGCATTACGCTCCCTTGCAGCCCATAGACTATTGATTCCTTTATTGTTACTTGCTGTAAGATGCCTTAACGAACTTTGCCTTCTTGATGTAGTCGATGCTCTCCTTCATGCCTTCCAGGATGTCGGGAGTGGAAGCATGCTCAAGCTCGAGCACCCAACCCTTGAGGCCAGCCTTGTCGGCATTGTTGAAGATGGCGTCGAAGCCCACCATTCCACTCTGGCCAATCTCGTTGTCGTCCTTGATATGAAGCAGGGTAAAGCGGCCGGGGTACTTCTTGAAGTAGGCAACGGGGCTCACCTGGCCACGCACAGCCCAATACACATCCATCTGGAAGAACATGTACTGGGGGTCAGTGTGCTGGATCATGTAGTCCTCCATCACCTGTCCCTCAACCTTCTGGAACTCATGGCTGTGGCTGTGGTAACCCAGTTTCATGCCTGCGGCTGCCACCTTCTTGCCCACCTGGTTGTAGTAGTCACAGATGGTCTGAAGGTCTGCCAGGGTCTTGGGAACCGAGCACCAGGGAATTACCATGTACTGCATGCCAGCACGCTTGTGTGCGTCAATGCACTGGTCCCACCACTTGAGGGCATCGGTGAAGTCCTTGCTCTTCAGCTCGTCATCGTTCAGGTTGCGGGTCACATGGCTTGACATCACCTTCATGCCAGCAGCCTCGACATCGGCCTTGAACTGCTCGGGCTCCACTCCATAGAGTTTTCCGTCACCATAGTTGGCTGCCTCTACGGCAGTGTAACCCATGTCAGCCAACTGCTTGAGCACCTTCACGTGGTTCTGGGCATACTTGCCAGGGTCACCTATAAGGTCACGCACGCTGTACATCTGGAAGCATACCTCCTTCTTCTTGGCATCAGCAGTCATGCCGAATGAGAGTGCCATGACCAGCACACATGCTATAGAAAGAATTCTTTTCATCGCTCTTTTTCTCCTTTTAATAATGATTGCACTTATGCCGAAGCATGTTACTTGAGCACCTTCACGCGGATGTTACGATACCAAACCTCGTCTCCGTGGTCCTGGAAACCAAAGTAACCCTTGTGGCCGTCACCACCGCAGTCCTTGAGCAACTCAAATGCGAGAGGCCAGTTCTTCTGTGAGAACTTGCTGCTCTGGAGCAGGTTGATCCACTCCTCGCCCCACAACTTGTAACTCAGCACCTTGACACCATTCTGGTAATGTGACACTTTACCATTCTTCACCACAATCTTCACCTTGTTCCACTCGCCTGCGGGCTTTGCGTTCTGGGGCTTTGCGGGAATCATGTCATAGAGTGATGTGCTCTGGCGAATGCCCAGCACGGCACCCAACTTGGCATCGGGGTGACGCTCGTTGTCCAGCACCTGGCACTCAGGGCAAGAGATGTAGATGGGCTGTGGATTGAACTTGCCATCATCACCTATCGTTGCGCTCTCCTGGCCCAGATAGAAGATGCCAGAGTTTCCACCCTCGCTAATCTTCCACTCCACCTCGAACTCGAAGTTCTTGAACTGGTGCGTGAAGATGATGTCACCACCTTCTCCCTCACCACGTCCGTTGAAGTGCAGGCTTCCGTCCTTCACATTCCATTTGCTGGGGATGTGATCCTTCTGGTAACCACGCCAGCCGTCAAGGCTCTTGCCATCAAACAGCACGTAATAGCCATCCTTGTCCACCTTGAGAGTGCTGAGGTCAACCTCGGGGTTGTGGCTGATTACATACTTCACGTCTTGTGCATTTGCACCAATAGCAGCCACCAGTGCGGTGGCTGCTAATATGTTTCTCAGTTTCATATGAGAGATGTCTGTCGTTATGTTAACTGTGTCGATTAGTCCTGGGGCATGTCAGGAAGAACATATCCGTTCTCGTACTTGGGCTTGATGAGCTCTGCTGCAAACTGGCGAGCATTTACGGGATCGGTGTACTTGTTCTCGAATGTGGGATGTCCATCATGGATAGAGAATCCGTTCTTGATCATGCTCCTTACGGTTGCATTCTCGGGAATGTTGGTGAACTCCATCTTCTCACCATCCCACTCGAGCACCTGGTTGAGGCCCTGCAGACGCACAGCCACAACGCCCATGGCAACCATCTCGTTGAAGGGACCTGCCTCGCTGAAGTCAGAAGCAGTCTTCACACGTGTTGCGGGATCCTCCTTGATAGCGCGGATCCAGTCTCTCTGATGGCACTCTGTCACGCGACGGCATACCTTGGGAGCCTTGGGCTCACGGCCGCTGAGCAGATAGGGCTTCTCGCCATAGCAACCCACAATCAGTGTGTCCTTAGTACCATAGAAGATAGCAGCGCCACCGCTCACGTTGAGGTTCTTGCCTGCGGGCAACTCATCGGGACGGAAAGGCAGGATGCCACCATCGCTCCATGTCACCACCACCTCGGGCATAGCCACCTTGGGACGGTTGGGACGAGCGGGGAATGTGTACTTAACCACCTGTGCATTGGGGCAGGACTCTGACATCAGAGGAGTAGAAGAACCCTGCACCTTGATGGGATATCTCAAGTCGAGAGCCTTGAACACGGGATGCAGGATATGGCAAGCCATGTCACCCAGGGCACCTGTACCGAAGTCCCACCATCCACGGAAGTTCCAGGGAGTGTAGATTGAGTTGTAGTCACGCTTGGGAGCCGGGCCGATGAATGCGTCCCAGTTCAAGGTGTCGGGCACAGGCATAACCTCCTTGGGGTGCTCCAGGCCCTGGGGCCAGATAGGACGGTCTGTGAAGGCATCCACACGTGTCACCTCACCAATCTCACCGTTCCAAATCCACTCGCACACGAGGTTCACGCCCTCGCCGCTTGATCCCTGGTTACCCATCTGTGTGGCCACATTGGCCTTGGCAGCCAGTTTGGTCAGCAGACGTGACTCATACACGGTGCGTGTGAGGGGCTTCTCACAATACACAGCCTTGCCAGCCTTGAGTGCCTCTGCACAGATGATGGCGTGTGTGTGGTCGGCTGTACCGCAGATGACGCCATCACACTGGTCGAGCAACTCAGCATACATCTTGCGATAGTCGTTATATACCTTACAGTTGGGGAAGAGCTTGGTGTACTCCTCTATCACGCCCTTGGCATACTTCTGGTCCACATCGGCCAGTCCAATGAACTCAATATCGTCATATACCTCCTTGCCCTTGTAGGTGACACCGTTGAGGTCAGAGTGACCACGGCCACCGATACCCACACCCAGCAGTTTAATCTTGCCAGCCTTGCCAGCCTTCTTCTTCGTGTTCTTTGCCTTAGCCAACATCTCAGTTGGTGTCATGGCCAGTGCAGCAGTTGCAGCTGTGCCTGCCTTCAGGAAAGACCTTCTTGACATTTTCTCCATGATTTTGTTCGTTTAGGGGTTATTTAATATTTGTTACTTCTTCTCTTCCTTTGAGGTGGTATCCTCCTCGGGATCTGCGTTAATCTGCTTCTCGATGTCATTCATGCCATCCTTGAAAC
>CAVKOT010000158.1:0-6931 GCA_963658045.1 Opitutia bacterium UBA4654 | reverse complement strand
TCCTCTGACTGTCTCATAATCATGTCGCTGCTTGGTTTATACGCTGCAAATATAGTGCATTTGGGAATAAGGGCCAAACTTTAACGGCATGATAGCCACAAGCATTGGCCGACTTTGTGTGCTGAAAGCCCTTGCTGTCTCGCTGAAAATGGTTAGCTTTGCATTTCCAAGAGGGATGTCCAGACGACAGGAGCCGTGTGGCGGGCCTCCCACCTGGACATCCAGATTATCAGTAACCACGGCTTGACACAAGGAGGGCAGCATGAAATATCCCATAGGAATTCAGGACTTTGAGAGCATCCGCAAGGGCGGGTATGTGTATGTCGATAAGACAGCACTGGTCTATTCCCTCACTCATGAGGGCAAGGTCTATTTCCTGGGTCGTCCCCGCCGTTTCGGCAAGAGCCTGCTCATCTCCACGCTGGAGTGCTATTACCAGGGCCGGCGTGACCTCTTCGGCGGCCTGGCCATTGATGGGCTGGAGACGGAGTGGCTGTCTTATCCCGTCTTTCACATCGACTTCGGCCAGGGCAACTATGAGCACCCCGATGCCCTGGAGCAGATACTGGGCATGTACCTGTCCGACTGGGAGGCTATGTATCATGTGGACAACCGTTCCCTGGGTGACAACTTTGGCCTGCGCCTGGGTCGCCTGCTGGAGGCAGCCCACAGACAGAGCGGCCTGCCAGCCGTGGTGCTCGTTGATGAGTATGACAAACCTCTGCTGGACGTGATGGACACGGCCATCTGGGTGGAGCGCAGCGGTGAGCGCATCAGCCTGGAGCAGTACAACAGGGAGACACTGCGCGGGCTCTACACCACCTTCAAGGCTGCCGACAGGCACCTGCAGTTTGTGATGCTTACGGGTGTGACCAAGTTCTCCCAGGTGAGCATGTTCAGCGGGTTCAACCAGCCCAGGGACATCAGCATGTCCGCCCGCTACGATACGATATGCGGCATCACCGGCGACGAGATGCTGGCATACTTCCAGGAGCCCATTGCAGAGATGGCCGGCTATTACCGCTGTACTCCTGCCGAGATGGTGGACCGGCTTAGGAGACAATATGACGGCTACCACTTCTCCGACATGTTGCGTGGGGTCTATAACCCCTTCAGCCTGCTCAACGCCTTCTGTAACCTGCGCATGCAGGACTACTGGTTTCGCACGGGCACGCCCACTTACCTCGTGCGCCTGCTGGACCATTTCGGCGAGAACATGGATGAACTCACGGGGCGATACTACCTACAGGAGCAGTTTGTCGATTACAAGGCCGACGTGGAGCGTCCCCTGCCCATGATTTACCAGAGTGGTTATCTCACCATCAAGGATTTTGACTATGAGACCAACACCTTCAAACTCGACTTCCCCAACGATGAGGTGAAGAGGGGATTCTTGGCTGTGCTTGCCAACAGTTACCTAAAGCCGAAGAACATGGCGGACAACTGGGTGATAACGGCGGCCAGTGACCTCAAGAGGGGTGAGCTGGAGCGGTTCCACACGGGGCTCTCGGCCTTCCTCGCGAGCATTCCCTATACCATGCGTCGCAAGGAGGACGAGCACGAGAGGGAACGTTACTTCCACTATACTTTCTACTTGCTCCTGCGTCTGCTGAGCACCTTCCTCATCTATACGGAGAAGGTGCAGAGCCAGGGCAGGGTGGACTGTGTCATCGAGACGCAGCACTACATCTATATCTTCGAGTTCAAACTTGATGGCACCGCCGATGAGGCTCTGGCCCAGATAGAGGCCAAGGGCTATGCCCGGGAGTATGCCGGGGACACGAGACATACTTACAGGATAGGATGCAGTTTCTCCTCCGAGACGGGAACCATCTGTGACTGGAAGGTGGCAGAGGGTGAATGACGGGCTTTAGATGACGCTTCCCTGTGAACAAGAATATGGCTGCATTGGCGTATGAGGAATTGAGGACTGGCTACAGGAATGTATATGCTCACCGTCCAACCCAAGGCTGGACGGTGGATGAAAGCATACTTCATTGGCAAAGTAAGTTAACTTCTCGCACCGTCCAGCCTTGGGCTGGACGGTGGGCCAGTTCACTGCCCGCATCCCTGCGGCCCGCCTGGATGTGGATGGAAATGTATTGCTACTCGTCACGAGGCCGGAGGTCCTGCAACCTCTCCCTGTACTCCTTGCACCAGCGCATGATGGTCGAGCGGGAGTAGGTGCCGATGAGGACGGTGGCCTGCCTGGGAGTGAAGCCTGCCATGAGCAGATAGCATACCCTCTCCTGGCCCTTCTTCAGGTCTCCCAGCGTGTCGGCTATCCTCATGCTGAGTTGTGGATATTCCTGGTCGATGGCGGCCATGAACTGGTTCCAGTCCTCCTCTGTCATGGCATACGACCCGTTTAAGGCCTGGTCCACGCGGCTCATGATGTCCCCGTGGCAGACTGCCATCCTCGTCTGGTGGGCCTTTCTTGACAGGATGACATTCACCTCTGCCAGCCTCTTGACCTCCGCCTTTTTCTCCTCGATTGCCGTTTCCAGTGACCTCAGTGCCCCTCTCATTCTTTGCAGGTCCTGCATCTGCGTGTCCAGGAGGGTCTCCTTCTGCTGTCGTTCCTGCTCTGCCGTCGCCAGGTTGGCCTTCAGTTCCTCATTCTCGCGTTTCCTGTCCTCGGCCTTCTCCCTTATCTGCTCCATCAGTTCCTGCTCTTTGCGTGGCAGTTCCCTGCCGCCTCCCCCGCCATGCTGCGCTGATGATATGGACTGCAGATACTTGACGCGCCTGTATTTTCTGACGACGTGCAGCTTGAGGACGGCACTGGCAAATGCTATGCCCAGTGTCAGAAACAGCAACAGGCGCACACGTGCCTGCCTGTTTTCCTCGTTCAAGGCATCCTGCTTCTCCTTGTCCCTGTAATATTGGTACAGGTTGTTTGCCGTGGCTGCCAGTTCCTGCCTCTTTCCCAGGTCCAGCTCCGCGCTGATGCTGATGTGCTCACGGGCATATTTGAGAGCCTGGTCTTTGTTGCCCAGACTGTCATAGAGGTGAAAGAGATTCTTGGATGCGTCATATTTATGGTAAGAGTCTCCATGTTCGAGTGCAATCTGGTAATAATGGACAGTAGAATCTGGTTTGCCCAAAATTTGGAAATATCTACCTAAGGAAATTGTGCCCATTCCTCTATTTTTATAGTTAAGAGCCGTTGTAGGAAGCAGGGAATAGCACATTCTGGCACTCTTTGCATCATGTGCGATGCAGAAGGTGAGAAGCAAGTCGGACAGCAATCCTGGACTTCTTTTTCCTTGGGGCAACTTGCTTTGCCTTGTCAGTATCTTATGTGCCAGGTGTGATGCTTCAGCGTGTCTGTCCATTTGCATATAGGAGTTAACCTGGTGCATCAGTGAGATGTCATCTAGGATGCCTATTCCCTTTGCCACCTCACACTCTTTTCTCGCTGCGAGCAATGAGTTCTTATAGTCCTGCACATTGAAATAGAGGCCGCACAGTTGCGAGTAGCAGTTTCTGAGCATGAGTGAGTCCACCTCGCCTGTCTCCGGGCAGGCGGCCGACTTGAGGAAGTATTCCAGTGAGCGTGGCGTGTCCTGCAAGTCCCGATACACGCTTCCTGCGTAGTAATAGGCTTCCTGCTTGTCCCTGTTTGTCCCCTGCTTCTCGAAATAAGGCACGAGCTCACAGATGCACGAGTCAGATGTCGGCAGAATGTACGCCTTGTCGCGCAGGCGTATGCCCAGTAGCGCGTACTTGTTTCTAGTATATTGGGAAAGTGACGCAACATCCCCTTGCAGGGAGTCGAAAGCCAGGAGGGCAACTTCGGGGGCGGTGTCCCCGGCCAACTTGATTTCTTCCATGCGGCTTTCGATTTCGTCTTTCGTCCTGTGCGAGTCCGTACAGGAGATGGTGGTGACTGCCAGAAGCCATGCAAGGGCGGCCCAGGCCTGATTGTGTGCTGTTGTTTTCATAGTCACAAAGGTAAACAAAAAAAGATTAATTGGACTTTCCTTCCATCCTCTTGTAAAGCCCAAGACAGGAATGTTCCTGTTGCTACACGCCATGAGACAGGAATTCCTGCACCCCCTTGTCGTATTTGCCGCACCAACCATAGATGGTGGACCGGGAGACGTTGCTGATGAGACGCGTCATGTCTGCGGGTGAGAATCCTGCCACGAGCAAGTAACAGACCTTCTCCTGCTCGTTTTTCCGTATGCCCAGTACGTTGACGAGGTATTTGTGAAATGACGGGTGCTTCTGGTCAACAGCCGCCACAAACTGGGCCCAGTCCTCTCCTGTCAGGGTGCCCAGTCCCTTTACTGCCCTCTCCATCATCTCCATGATGTCTTCTTGGCTTTTCACCAGTTCGGTCTTGTGTGCCTGGCCCAACAGGGTGGAGTTCATCTTCGTCAGTTTCTCTATTTCTGTCTCTTTCCTGCCGATTTCCATTTCCAGCGACTCCTGTGCCTTTTTCATGTCCTCTATGTCCGTGGCCAGTGCCTTTATCTGTGCCTCCGTCCTCTGCTGCGCACTCTCTGCGGTAGCCAGGTCGTTTCTCATATTTTCCCTCTCCCGCCTGTTGCTCTCGGCCTTCTCCCTTATCTGCTCCATCAGTGCCTGCTCCTCATGCGGCAGTTCCCTGCAATCCTCCCCCTGTGCTTGTGTGGATGCGATGGAGCACAGGTGTCTGATGCGCTTGTGTTTCCTGTAGATGTGCAGGGCATAGGCAGCGAAGGCGGATGCCACGAGGGCAACCACTCCCATCCACAGGTACATCTGTTTCCGCGCCCATTCTGCCCTCAGCCTCGTTTCCTCTTCCCGGTCCTTGTAGTATTTGTATTGGTTGTTTACCGTGGCTGCCAGTTCCTGCCTCTTTCCCAGGTCCAGTTCCGCGCTGATGCTGATGTGCTCACGGGCATATTTGAGAGCCAGGTCTTTGTTGCCCAGACTGTCATAGAGGTAAAAGAGCCTTTTGGAGGCTTCGTATTTGGAGAGTTCTCCACCCTCTTCCTGTGCCAGTTTATAATACCTGGCACAGGAATCATTTCTCCCTATAGCATTGAAATAGGCTGCAAGAGCATTGAGGCGGCTGCCACGATTTGCAGAAGCCCCCATGGCAGACAGCAAGGAGAAACATTGGGTCGCTTTTGCGGTGTCTCGTGTGCCAGGACTGGAGAAAGAACATAACAAGTCATACAGAATATCCGCTTTCCGTTGGTCGCTTGCCAGATGACTTTGATTATCCAGAATCCTGCACATGGTTTCCCAGGCCTGGCTGACGCTGTCAACTCTTCTGTACGCAAAGGCCAAATTGATTAGGGAGACATCATTCTCTTTATTTATGGACTGGGATATGCTGCACTCTTTCCTTGCCGCCTCCAGGGCATTTCCATAGTCTTGCACGCTGAAGTATTGTGCGTATAGTTGCGAGTAGCAGTTCCTAAGCACGAGTGAGTCCACCTCGCCTGTCTCCGGGCAGGCGGCCGACTTGAGGAAGTATTCCAGTGAGCGTGGCGTGTCCTGCAAGTCCCGATACACGCTTCCTGCGTAGTAATAGGCTTCCTGCTTGTCCCTGTTTGTCCCTTGCTCCTCGAAATAAGGTACGAGTTCCTTGACACACGAGTCTGACGTATGTGGGATGTCCGCCTTGTCGCGCAGTCGTATGCCTAACAGCGCATACTTGTTCTTTGTGTATTGCGGGGATGACGCGACAGCCATCTTCAGAGAGTCGTAGGCCCGCAGGGCTGCCATGGGGGCCGTGTCTCCCATCTCCTTGATTTCTTCCAACCTCTCATCCACCTTATGGTTCCCAGTACAGGAAACGAGCACGGCCAGCAGGAGCAATGCACCCAAAAACTTGTTTGTTAATGATGTGTTAGCATTCATAGTGCAAAGATAAGGCTTTTTAATCATGGTAAGCCTTTCTATTTCGGGTTCTGTAAAAATTGGACGGAATTGGACAGAAATGGGACCAAACTGGACAAATGCGCTTATGTGACTGTGATATAAATGTGTATATGCAGGATTTGTAATCTTTCAAGAAAAATCGGATACAATTGGACAAAAATAGTCGTAGAAATATTTGACTGGACTGACACTTTTGCTCTAAATTTGCCAAAAACAACAAGAAGTACAACATGAACAAACTAAAGCTTACCATTGCCATGTTGGCATTTGCCTGCCTGAATATATATGGGCAGCCCGTACCTCCCTCATGGAAGGAGGTGCCCATGTCGAATTCCAAGGACAAGGATAAAGAGAGTGGAGACAATAAAGGTAAAGATGACAAGGATGTTTCTCGAGACAACCCTCATCACAGGTCTCCCCAAAGGCTGATATGGCCCGAGGTGTATTATGACCAGGCTGCCCCATCCCTGCACGTCTGCGCGTCTGGGCAGTCCCTCACGGCAGACTATTATATAAGGAACGAGGAGGGCGAACTTGTGGCAGACGGCACACTCACGCTGGAGGGCACCTCCTTCTCCCGCATAGACCTCTCCAGCCTGCCCCGTGACACCTATATGCTGGTCATCGTGCTGAATGGGGTGGCGTTTGAGGCAGAGATAACCATAGAATAAACCACATCGTGCCCAAGGCACACAACACAACGTACAGACATGACCTATATCATCCTTCCCTGCTATAATGAGGAGAGCGTGGTGTGCGAGACCACGCGCCTCCTGACAGCGTATCTCGCCAGGGTCTCCTGCGACTGCACCCTCCTCTATGTGGATGACGGGAGCAGCGATGGCACCTGGGACTGCATAATGAAGATGTGCAGGACATACCCCCGGGTGCGTGGGCTGCGCCTCTCCCACAACGTGGGCCAGCAGAGGGCCACGATGGCAGGCATGGATGCGTGCATAGAGGAGAATGCCGAGGCCATGATAAGCATGGACGTTGACTTGCAGGACGACATGAGGGCCATCCCCAGGATGATAGAGGAGTACCGCAG
>CAVKOT010000157.1:0-6946 GCA_963658045.1 Opitutia bacterium UBA4654 | reverse complement strand
TTAATTAACCATCTCATTTTTAAACGATTACATTAGAATTAACAGAGTATTGATAAATGGTTGGATGAGATAGAATTCAAAGCAACATCTGATGCGTCAAAATATCTTGGCTGTTGCAAGATTGGTTGCGATGGCAGGAATGGTGAAGTTTTCCATTATGTAATATCTTATGCAGACAATATCGGTTGCCAAGTCTTAAAGGGAACTTTTGCCGTAAACAGTAACGATAAGAAAAAAGTTGCTTATGGAGGTACATATTCTGAACTCACAAGAAGGCGTGAAGGTGAAACGTGGACTGATTGGGTATTAGTTTAGATTACACTTCCAACTTTTGCAGAAAAGAAAAAATCAATGGCAGATACAAAGATTACAATCGTCTGTAAGGAAAGTGAAGACCACATTACAGACATCAGCTTTACGGCAGAACGGAATTACACACCAATCTTTACGGAAGCATTCTCTACACAGGAAAAGCCACTAAGTGTACATTTTATCGGAGAGAAAGATATACTCAGCGAGAATGCTTCTAAAAGTGGTGCAGAGCAAATCCTATCCAATCTTACAGAACTCATCCGTGATAGCCTAAAGATGGAAGCACGGATATTCACTCAAGAAGAGTTGGACTTGAAATCTCAAATCACAGATTATCCTATACTCAAAAAGTTTGAGGAGATGGCTGGAATTGAGCTTGATTGGAGTAAATTCCAAAACCGCAGAGAATTCAGAGCCTACATAAAGAGCCTGTTGAATGTAGGAAATCAATAAGCTGTGGTGCATAAACATCTGATATTCTTTGCAAAACTTCCGAAATTGCAGTACCTTTGCAGAGCTATTTCGGTGGCAAAGTTTTCGTGGAATAAAAGATAGTGCCTTACTTCTTGTAAAATCGCCAAATCTCAACAAAGAATATACAAGGCACGGAGCAGCTCATATACGTGGGCTGCCTATCCGTGTTGTATATTCAGGTGTTTGGCGATACCTACAAGAGAATACGGAGGGCAGCCCACTTTCTTTAACAATAAACATTGTAAATCCTCCAAGCTGGCTGTCTGAGGAGAACTCTTGTAAAATTCGCCATTATGAATGTGTTTTGGAAATCATTTTTAATAGGAGTTGTGTTTGCCATACTCTTATTAGTCCTTGTACCTTTCTTTGTGGAAGGAATGTCGCCAAGCGTTGCCGTTGCAAAGATGACCAATAGTCCTTTGAAAATCATTTCTCTCATTGAGACTATTGGTATTACAGGTTTGATTTTTGGTTGCTTGTTTAGTCTGTTTGCTTGGATTGGTCGCAGAAAACGTGAGCGTGAAGAAACAGACGAGCTTATGCGTGAGTATCTTAGAAAGAAACTTCAAGAAGAAAATGAAAAGCAAGATTAGGCAACAACTTTCCGTTACATCACCTGAACAATCATTGCGATTGCTTGAGGTTGGCTATACCATAGATACGGCTGATATGGTATGGATAAGACCGCATTATAATGTTTCTTCTATTCTACAAGAAAAAGAGAAAGCAAAAAATTATTCAACAGACTCTTACGATATACTTCCAGCGTGGTCATTATTGCGACTATTTCAAATGTTGCCATCTTGCCTTCGATTAACAACGGATGAAGACACAGGTGAATGTATTTGTTGGGATTTGAGAATAGACAAGTACATGGGCATCACCTATGGTGACGATGATAGATATGAATATATAGGAGAAATTGACTGCTTAGTTCCGATAAACAATCTTGTCAATGTGTTTATTTGGCTTGCAGAGAACGATTGGATGCCTGCAATAGATGAAGAACTTGATTTGTTACCCGATATAATGAGATAATAGCGGCATATAAGGGCAGGATTTAGTTCTTGCCCTTCTTGTTTCATCAAGTTCAACCTCACCGTCAAATTTTTCCTTGTAATCTTGCTTGAATGCTTCACGTATGCGGTGCGCCATAAACCAAGCTGTTTTCTGAGTGACGTGAATATCCTTAGATAACAGCACAGAAGATATACCCTTTGTATGGCAAGTTACCATATAGACGGCATAGAACCACTTACGCAAAGAGATTTTAGAGCCTTCAAACAAAGTACCTATTCTTACATTGAAGTTCTTGCCTGTGTTCTTGCAACGATACAGACCGTCACCCCTTCGGTAAACTTTTGACGTTGGGTCGTATGGAGATACAGGCTTGCCATTCTCCCAAAGTTTACTTTCAAGGTAACGGATACATTTCTTCTCTGTATCGAACACTTGCATAAGTGTAAATGCGGAGTTGAAATTGTCAAAGCTAATCGTCTTCATAATCCAAACATTTTGATGCTTGGTTACATTAACTTTGGCAAGATTTTGCGTTGAGCAAGAAAAAGGCTAAGACCTTGCGATTTTATCCTTTACGAATACGCAACTGTCAGTGTATCAATCGTTATTGTAAGACAATTAAACTTTACGAACGGAAATATTGACAACCCTATGTTAGGGGTATTGTCGTATATAGTCACCATTTATTATACAAGACGCCCCTCATTACCCATGAGAAATCAGATTGGGAACCATGGCACGACCGAGGCTTGACGGAGACCATGCCCTCATGACCAACAGGAGTATGTACACCAGTGTCAACCGCAAGCATCTCCAGCAACTCCTGGCAGCGAGGCAGCAATGAGGCAGCAGTCCATCGCATCAATGTCATTTTTCACACTCATTGAAGGTAAGGGGCCTGCATGTCCCGACAAATATAAACGTCCATACAGACAAGGAAAAAACGCTTCCCAAAAGGGGGAAGGCGACAAGAACGCGCCTCAAACATACTTTCATACACATTCAAGAAAGACACATGGATGTCAGGCAGTAGGCCTCACCACCGTCCAGCCCAAGGCTGGACGGTGAGAGAAGTTAACTTACTTTGCCATGTCAGTACACTTGCATCCACCGTCCAGCCTGGGGCTGGACGGTGGATGTGTGCTTTTGCACGTACAATCCTCACTTTCTCATGCGCCAACACACATATATTATCATTCATGGACAATCCTCTCCCTGTAGGGGGGGGGGAGCTGTGCCAAATAAAGCAATGCGCCCTGCAAAAGCAAAAGCGTAGAGTGTACAAACGCTTTTACCCTCGCAGGGCGCACATGTGCAAATGCTGTCAATATCCCAAAGTTACCGCCCTATATTAGGGCCAGGGATGACAGTTGGCAATATTACAGGTCAGGCATCGACAGGTGTATCGGTGGCTTTCGTCGCTGCCTTTTTCTTGGCGACCTTGTCGATAGGTTTATTTGCCGCTGTCGCAGCAGACTTTCTCGCAGGCTTCTTTACGGAAGAGTCCTTGGGCACCACAGGCGCAATGTCCTTTGACACCGCCTTCTCTGTCGCATCGGTCAGGCCATCCACCCTGGGCTCATACTTCTCCAGACGTGCGCGCAGGCGACTTATCTCATTGTCCTTCACCGTCAGTTCCTTGGCCATATTGGCAATCTGCGTATAAAGGCTGTTGAGCTCATCGTTCTCCACATCGTCAGGATAAAGGTCACGCACGCGCTTGAGGAAGTCCCCCAGGATGTTCATGTAGTTGGTAAAGGCATCGTACTCACTGTCATAGATGCCACGATAGACAGGCATTCCGTTGTTCTTGGTGGTCATGAAGCGGAAGTTCTCGGTGGCCTGCAGGCGGTCCCAGTCCTGCTGGATGCGCCTGTTGCGGCAGGCCAGGATGCGTCCCACAATCTTCTCGTCATAGAGTTTGGAGAATGCCTCACGCTGCATGCCATTGCCCAGCATGCTGCTGGTGTCGCGCTCCTCGTCATTCCAACTCACAGGATAGACAACCTCCAGGGGGCCCACAGGCTTGTTCTTGCTCACGACCTCAGAGGGTGTGGCAAACTTCACTCCCATCTGCGCGGCCACGGCAGGCAATGCCTTGAAGAACTCCAGGATGTTGCTGCTCAAGGGCTGATAGATGCCCAACGCGCTGAGTTCCATCATAATGTTGACCACATCCTCGCCCTCGGGCATGGAACTGATCCATCCCATGTACTTGTCAGCCATCAAGGGAAACTCTGACCAGGATGTGTTGCTGAAGCGCAGACTGATGTCGTCACTCAGTTTGTAGTCACGCATGAGCAGGGATAGGCGTGAGTCCTGGGCACAGGAATAGATATAGTGGGGACTCCTCCAGCCCATGATGTGCTTGGCACCCTCCACCATCATGCCCTTGAAGCCCATGTCGGCCGCGATGGCACCTATCTCGTCGTCATAGATGAGCGAACTGTTGCGCAACACCTTGGGCGTGTGGCCGAAGAGTTCCTTCATCTTCCTCATCTGACGCTTCGTCTCACTCACGAAGCACTCGGTGTTGACCAGTGACGAGAGTCCATGGCTGTAGGGCTCGGCCAGGAACTCCACACAGCCCGTCTCGGCCAGTTGCTGCAGGAGGTCTATCACCTCGGGGCCATACTGCTCCAACTGCTCCAGGAACACACCGCTGATACTGAAGGCCACACGGAACTCCTTGCCGTAGGTGTGTATCATGTCGAGCATGGTGTGCAGGGCAGGCAGATAACTGTTCTGGGCTGCCTCCACCGTCTGCCGCTCGTTCTCATAGTCATCATAGTAATAGTGGTCGGTACCGATGTCAAAGAAGCGATAACGCTTCAGATGATTGGGCTGGTGTATCTCAAAATACAAACAGATTGTCTTCATAACCTTATGTGTGTCTATAGTTCTTGTTGTCTCCTTGCTATTCCTATCTTATATCCTTTACGGCCTGCAGGTAGTCCCCGTTGTCAAACCACCCTCGACTGATGAGCTGGTCATAGCACTGGCGTATGCGCAGTCCCACCTTCTCCCAGGTTATCTGGTCCACCTCACGCAGTCCTTCCTCAGCCAGGTAGTTGTGCAGAGCCTCGTTGGTGCAGATGCTGTAGATGGCATCGGCCATGGCATCAATATCCCAGTAATCGACCTTGATGACACGGTGCAGGATTTCCCCACAGCCGCTCTGCTTGCTTATCACACAGGGACAACCGCATTGCATGGCCTCGAGGGGAGCGATGCCAAATGGCTCGCTCACGCTGGGCATCACAAATACATCGGAGTTCTTGTAACACTCATACACCTGCTTGCCACGCTGGAAACCAGGGAAATGACACCTGTCGGCTATGTCGTAGGTGGCGGCAAGCTCTATCATGGCGTTCAACATGTCGCCACTGCCGGCAAAGCAAAAGCGTATGTTGTGGGTGCGGTCCAGGACACGCTTGGCTGCCTCGATAAAGTATTCGGGGCCCTTCTGCATGGTGATGCGTCCCAGGTAGGTCACGACCTTCTCCCCCTTGTTCTTGCGAGGCTCGATGGCACGTATGTCATCCGAAAGGGGATAGACGGCATTGTGCATGGCCACGCACTTGCGGGGGTCCTGGTGATACTGGTTGATGACCGTCTGGCGGGTGAGTTCGCTCACACACATGATGCAGTCGGCATAGTCCATGCCATTCTTCTCGATGCTATAGACCGTGGGGTTGACCTTTCCGCGCGAGCGGTCAAAGTCTGTCGCATGCACATGGATGCATAGGGGCTTCCCGCTCACCATCTTGGCATGCACGCCAGCGGGATAGGTGAGCCAGTCGTGTGCATGGATGAGGTCAAACTCCTCACTGCGTGCCAGCACTCCGGCAATGATGGAGAAGTTGTTGATCTCGTCATGGAGGTTGGGCGGATAGCCGCCAGCGAAATTCATGCAGCCCAGGTCATCCAGCCCTTGCAGATAATTGAAGTCGGCATAGATGTGGTCACGGAATCGGTAGTAGTCCTCGGCCGAATGGCTGTTCATGCGCCTCTGCACCTCGTCATAGGGCACGTCCCTCCAGACCACAGGCACCTGGCTCATGTTGACAATCTTGAGGAAATGCTCCTCCTGGCCCGTGGGCTTGGGCATGCAGAAGGTGGTGTGCACATCGCCCTGCATGGACAGCCCCTTGGTGATACCATAGGAAGCCACAGCGAGGCCGCCGTATATTTTCGGGGGAAACTCCCACCCGAACATCAGTACTTTCATATCTATTTATATATACCCTCCCGGTGGCATTAAAGGTTGTTATACTTGTCAAGCAACTTCACCACACGCATGATGCCCGAAACATTCATGGCAAAGCTGATGGCTCCCCTGCCATGGAAGGGCGGGTTGCCGTCGAAGAGTTCGGGAATGGTGCCTATGCAGTGGTAGAAGAGTTCCTCCTCATAACCCACCAGCAGGCGGTCAACATAACTCAGGCGGCTCATGCGATAGACCCTCAGACAGGCTTCCATGTAGAATCCTGCAAGCCACGGCCACGCCGTGCCCTGGTGGTAAGCGTAGTCACGCTGTGCCTGTGGCCCCACATACATGGGATTGTAGCCACGGCTCTTGGGCGAGAGGGAGCGCAGTCCCTTGGGCGTGGAAAGTTCCTTGGTGCAGTAGTCAAGCACACTCTTGCACTGCTTCTTGTCAAGCGGTGAGTAGTCAAGGGCTACCGCGAATATCATGTTGGGACGCACGTCATAGTTGCGGTAGCCGTCCACGCAGTAGTCACACAGGTAGCCGTACTCGTTATAGAACATGGAGGCAAAGTTCTCGGCACAAACCTTTGCATCCTCCTCCAGACTCTGCACGAAGGCCGTGTCACCCGTGTTGGCGAAGAGTTTGGCAGTAAACATGAGCGCGTTGTACCACAAGGCGTTGAACTCCACGATATAGCCAGTGCGTGGCACGATGGGCTTGCCCCCCTGGCCAGTACTGTTCATCCATGTCACAGCCTTCTCGCGTCCTTCGCTATAGACGAGCCCATTGGGGCGTATCTCCAGGTTGGGGTGCCCCCCGTCCATGAGCCACTGCATGATGTCGTGTATGAGTTGGCCATACTTCTCCATGCACACCTCCGCCCCCTGCACATCGGCATACTGCTGCAGGCACCACACGGCCCACAGG
>CAVKOT010000156.1:0-7154 GCA_963658045.1 Opitutia bacterium UBA4654 | reverse complement strand
GCTGATTACCTTGGCATTGCCAAAGAATGCAAAGATTATTGGTGGGTCTGCGCTTTACGGATGTAGCAATTTGCAAAAATTGACTTTGCCTGAAAAAGTGGAGCGTATCGAAGGTGGAGCAATCGCCCGTTGTGAGAAACTCATAGATATCCAGTTCCCGCCATGTTTGAGATATATTGGTGGGGGGGCTTTCGCTGATTGCCGTTCTTTGCAAAAAATTGTGCTTCCTAACTTGGAGACCATTGGAGACTACGCGTTTGAAGAATGCTATTCCTTGCGAGAACTACGGCTTCCCAGTTCCTTGCACTCGATAGGAGATGGCGCTTTCTCAAGCTGCTATTTGGAAAGGGTCTATACATACACAGCAGAGCCAATCAAAATTAGCCAGAATACCTTCGCTTCAAACATCTATCAGACCGCAGAGTTGTGGATGCCTACCCAGAGTTATACCAACTACTTCTACAACACCGAGTGGGGACAGTTCCGCAATGAGAACTACCACTGGTTTGACGAGCCGTATGATTACTTCTATGTGAACAATGACTACACCCTGGACAAAGACAATAGTGCTGACAAGGACAAGGGACGCTTTGATGGCACGCCCGACGTGGATGTCAATCCCGGTGGCGGACTGATAGTGAACGGAGATGAGGACCAGAACGCAGATGAAATCCACCTGAAGGGTGATGGCACCAACTGGGCCTCCATCATTGCCAATGCCAATGTGAATGCCAAGAAACTCTATATCGACATCACGCTCCAGGCCAACCGCTGGTACTTCTTCTGCTTCCCCTTCGACATCAAGCGCAGCAACATCAGTTGCGGAGGCAGTTTCGTGTTCCGCTGCTATGACGGGCGCATCCGTGCCGAGGAGGGCAAAGGCGGCTGGGTGAACGTGCCCAGCACAGAGGAGTACCTGAAGGCAGGCAAGGGCTACATCTTCCAGACCTCGGTGCAGGGCACACTCTCCATCCTGGTCGAGCCTGAGCAGTTTGGCAAGTTGCCTGGTGTGAAGGTCGATTGCAGCCTGGAGGCCAATGCCTCCAGCAACGAGCAGGATGCCAGCTGGAACTTTGTGGGCAACCCCTTCACCAGTTTCTTCAATATGGAAGATATGGGCTATGATGCCCCCATCACCCGATGGAACAGCGAGACGGGCACCTATGAGGCTGTGCGCCCTGGCGATGACGAGTGCATCTTCCATCCCTTCGAGGCATTCTTCGTGCAGCGTCCTGCTGACAGCGACAAGATTGAGTTCCCCGCTGAAGGCCGCACGACCCAGATAGGTGCCGCCAAGCAGGCCGAGGAAAACAAGGCAAAGCGCAAGCAGCGCAGGCTCAATCCCGAGCGTCTGCTTGTCAATCTCACCCTGACCAACGGCAAGGTGGCTGACAAGACCCGCGTGGTGTATAACCCCACCCGCAGCAACCGCTATGAGATGGAGTGCGATGCGTCCAAGTTTGAGAACAACGAGGCATCCCTGCAACTGTACACCATCGAGGCACAGGCCGGCCGCCTGGCCATCAACGAGCGTCCCGCAGGCAGCGTGCGCCTGGGATACACCGCCAGCAAGAGGGGTGACTACACCCTCAGGGCCACCCGCATGGACCAGCCCGTGCTGCTCAGGGACAATGTGATGAATGTGACATTTGACCTCAGCAATGGCGACTATCAGTTTACCACAGACGCCGGGACGTATGATGACCGCTTCATGCTCCTGGTGGATGGCAGCGCGACAGGCGTGGCCGACATCGCCCGCGAGTCAGGCGTGAACATCCTGCCCATGGAGGGTGGCCTCAACATCACGGGCACCAGCGGCTCACGGGTGAATGTCTATTCCCTCTCGGGCGCGCTCTATGCCACCCGCAGCGACGATGGTTTCCTGGCCCTGTCGCGTGGAGCCTATGTGGTGGAAGTGGGCAAGATGAAGGCTAAGGTAATGGTACGCTAAAACGGACTCCCATGACAGCAATGACAAGGAAGACATCCATCCTGGCACTCGCGCTGATGCTGCTGCCGGCCCTCTTGGCTGGCAGCGGTGTCAGGGCTGCCGGGGATGACTACAATCCGGGCAACCCACCCGAACCGAATGCCCTGTTCACCATCAGCGTGCAGTCAGACCACGGCTGGACATCGGGGGGAGGTACCTATCTGCAGGGCAATAAGGCAAGCGTGAGCGTGTCCTCGTCCGACGAGAACTACACCTTTGCCTATTGGACCAAGGATGGAGTGGAATACACCCAGGAGCAGACCTTCACCTATGAGGTGCAGGAGAATGCCCACTTCGAGGCCGTGTTCAACTTCACTCCCGTTGACCCCTCTGAGCCTGTCACTCCCAATGCCTATCGCCTCTATCTCGCCCCCGACCTCGAGGGCAGCTGCTCCTTCAACAGGACGAGCGGTGCCAAGGCCGAGGGTGGCGAGTATGTGTGTGTAGAGGCCACGCCCAGTCCAGGCTTTGTGTTCCAGGGCTGGTTCCAGAACGGCAACAAGTTGAGCACCAGTCTGAGTTTCAACTACTATATGCCCCGGCAGAATGTCACCCTGCAGGCACGCTTCTCCTACAATCCCACCAGCCCGGGTGAGCCACAGGGCGATGGCAGCCAGACGGGCCAGGTAGATAATGGCGGCAAGGTGGGTGACGTGAATGGCGATGGGGTGGTGAGCACCGCCGATGCCGTGCTGCTCATCAACAGTTATGTGGGCGGTGCGGCTGACAAACTGCCCAAGGCCGTGGCCGACATGAATGGCGATGGGGTGGTGAACACCGCCGATGCCGTGCTCATTATCAATAAATATGTAAACAACAAATAAGACAGAACAATGAGACATACGTATGTGACACCCTGCATGCAGGTCATGGAGACGGAGACTACGGGCATCATTGCCGCTTCGCCCACCCAGCAGATGGAGATGAGCTGGAGCGTGGGCAAGGAAGGCCAGGATGCCAGTGAGGACTACGAGGTGCTGACCAAGGAGAACCGTACAGATGACTTCTGGCAATAACTCCAGTCGGGCAGCAAGGGAATAAGGCATCTGGACATGCCAAGGGGGGCGCAGGCAATCCGCCCTCGCCATGTGCGCAAAGGCCATGCACAAGGTGACGTGGGCCACATGGTGAGGGCGGGAGTCCGCGCCCCTCGTCCGTCTCCAGACTCCTGGCTGTGGGTGTGGCAGTAAGGTGCCTGTGAAGGTGGAGAAGTGAGCAAATGTTCACATTCCTTGTCAAAAGTGGTGACAAAGTGAAAATAAAGTTGTACTTTTGCCTTGTGTTTTGAAAGCAAAACTGAATAAACGGAGACAAGAGATGAGTAAACTGGTGATACCGGAGGGCTATCATGCCCAGCTGGATTTGAAGCAGACCGAACTGGCCATCAAGCATATCAAGGACTTCTTTCTGAGTGGACTGAGCACCGAGTTGCGCCTTCGCCGCGTGACCGCCCCCCTGTTCGTGCTTCGCGGGCTGGGACTTAATGACGACCTGAATGGCGTGGAGCGGCCCGTTAGTTTCCCTGTCAAGGACATGGACGAGGCTGTGGCCGAGGTGGTGCACAGCCTGGCCAAGTGGAAGAGGGTCACCCTGGCCGATTACCAGATAGAGTCCGGCTTCGGCATTGTCACCGACATGAATGCCATCCGTCCTGATGAGGAACTCGACAATATCCACAGCCTGTATGTTGACCAGTGGGACTGGGAGCGCGTGATAGAGCCCGGAGACCGCACCATAGCCTTCCTCAAGCGCATTGTTCGTCAGATTTACAGCACCATCCTGCGCACCGAGTTCTACATCTGTGAGACCTATCCCCAACTTCAGCACTTCCTGCCCGAGGAGGTACACTTCATCCACAGCGAGGAGTTGCTGCGGATGTATCCCGACAAGACACCCAAGGAGCGTGAGGACCTCATTTGCCGCCAGTATGGCGCAGTGTTTGTCATGGGCATCGGCGGCAAACTCTCCGATGGCAAGGAACACGACCTGCGCGCCCCCGACTATGACGACTGGAGCACGCCCAACGAGGAGGGATTCCTGGGGCTCAATGGCGATCTGCTCGTGTGGTATCCCACTCTGGGACGCAGCATCGAGCTCAGCAGTATGGGCATCCGTGTCGATGCGAAGGCCCTGGAGCGCCAGTTGGCTCTGCAGGGCAAGGAGGAGCGCAAGAACCTCTACTTCCACCGCCGCCTGCTTGAGGGCTCGCTGCCCCTCTCCATTGGCGGAGGCATTGGCCAGAGCCGCCTCTGCATGATACTGCTCCATAAGGCCCACATCGGCGAGACCCAGTCCAGCATCTGGCCCGATGCCATGCGCCAGGAGTGCAAGGCAGCAGGCATGCCCCTCATCTGAACGGCATGAGTGCCAGGCCGCGATGGCCTGGTGACGGACTCTCGTCCCATCCCGCCAGGTGATGTAAGGACACCTGGCGAAGCAAGAGCGGACAAAGGAAGGGCGCGCCATGGTGGCGCGCCTGTTTATCTATTCAATAACCAATGTACAACAAACAGATTCAGAAGCCAGAAGTCGTGACCTGGAGGCAGTTTGCCCATCGGGGTTACAGTGCTTTTGCCAGCCTGCACAAGCAGGTGCGCATCGGTGTGCTCAGCGTGGCCACGCTGAGTGTGGCGGCCAAGGCAGAGGCCCAGTTGAGCCAGTCACCCGTGACCGTGCCCGATGATGAGCCCACCGAGGAGGCAAAGCCCATGGACGAGGTGACCGTGAGCGGTACCCTGGCTCCGCTGACCCAGTTGCAGTCAGCACGCATCGTGAGTGTACTCCAGCGCCAGGACATCGAGCAGGCGGGAGTGCAGAGTATCAATGACCTGTTCAAGTTAGCCACCGGCGTGGATGTCCGGCAGCGCGGTGGCTATGGCATCCAGTCGGACATCTCCATCGATGGAGGCATCTTTGACCAGATCACTATCCTGCTCAACGGTGTCAACATCAGCAATCCCCACACAGGACATCTTGCAGCAGACTTCCCCGTCAGCATCAGCGACATCGAGCGTGTCGAGGTGCTTGAGGGAGCAGCCAGCCGTGTCTATGGCGGCCAGAGTTTCGGTGGCGCCATCAACATCGTCACGCGCCGTGAGCAGGAGACCACCATGGAGGCGGGTGCCCAGGGCGGCAGCTACGGCACCTTTGACGCAGATGCCCGTGTGGGCCTGAGCCTCGGGCGCACAGGCCACAGGGTGAGCGGTGGTGGCGGACGTAGTGACGGCGGCACGCTCAACAGTGACTGGCGCAAGGGCCAACTCTATTACCAGGGTGACTTCAACAGCCAGCGCATGACCCTCGACTGGCAGTTTGGCTTCTCGAAGAAGTCATACGGGGCCAACACCTTCTACAGCGCGGCCTATCCCGACCAGTATGAGCGCAACGAGCGCTACCTCATCTCCGTCAAGGGTGAGACCAAGGGCAAGTTCCACTTCACGCCGCAGGCCTACTGGAACCGCACCTATGACAACTTCCAGCTGGTGCGCGGCCAGTCCTTTGGCGAGAATTTCCACCAGGCCGATGTCTATGGCATCAAGGCCGGAGGCTATGTCAACTGGTGGGGCGGCAAGACAGCCCTGGGTGCCGAACTCCGCCAGGAGGGCATCCTCAGCACCAACCTGGGCCGCGACCTTGCCCCCGAGCACTATGTGGATGCCCGCCATGGCAAGGGTACCCAGTACACCCGACAGGACGACCGCACCAGCGTGTCCTATAATCTCGAGCACAACATCCTGCTGCACAGGTGGACCATCTCGGCCGGCCTGCTTGCCAACATGACCACCAGCGTTGACCACCGCTTCCGCTTCTACCCAGGTGTAGATATTGCCTACCGGCCCGCCGCTGGCTGGAAGTTGTACCTCTCCTACAACAAGGGATTCCGCCTCCCCTCCTTCACCGAGCTCTATTACAAGAGTGCCACTCATGAGGGCAACCGTGGCCTGAAACCCGAGCACAACCGCTCTGTACAGTTGGGTGTGCAGTATGCCACCACGGGTGTGCAGGGTACGCTGCGCGGATTCTACCACCGTGGCAACCAGATGGTAGACTGGGTGATGTACACCCCCGACGACACCTACCACAGTGCCGCCTTCAACCTCGACAATATGGGTGTGCAGGCCGAGGGACGTGCCAGTTTCCCTGAACTCCTTCACAAGAACACCTGGGTGCGCACTCTGAGCCTGGGCTACACCTATATCCACCAGAAGCGTCACGACG
Source organism: Opitutia bacterium UBA4654 (assembly GCA_963658045.1). Taxonomy (GTDB): domain Bacteria; phylum Bacteroidota; class Bacteroidia; order Bacteroidales; family Bacteroidaceae; genus Physcousia. The sequence continues at coordinate 946 of CAVKOT010000156.1, read as the reverse complement.
ACACCCCCATCTTCAAGAGCAACTATGCCATGGAGTACCTGCGCCACAAACTTGTGGCCAGCCTCAACCACCGCATCTGGAGCCGCCTGTCGGCCACCTGGAGTGTGCGCTGGCAGGACCGCATGGGCAGTTACGTGCGCTACAGCGGGACTTACGTGGACCCCTCCACGGGCTACCTGCGCGGCGAGAGCACAGGCCAGTTGGTCGATTACAGCCCCTATGCCACCCTGGACCTCAAGCTCCAGTGGACGGCCGAGGTCTATCAGCTGTTTGTGCAGGGAACCAATATCACCAACCACAAGTACTATGACCTGGGCAACGTGCGCCAGCCTGGCATCTGGGTGATGGCGGGTGCGCGGGTAAGGCTCTGAGCCCCCTCCCGCAGGACAGCACAGTGCCATGCCCCGCGCATGCCCCTGCATCTGCCCGCGCATGCCCCTGCAAGTGCTTTCGCAGCACGCTGCATCAGTCATTGCAGCGTGCTGCGTTTTTTGTGGGAGAAATATGGCAGGGCGGGGCTGGTGCCCTGTTGGCAAAAAGTCCCCAAACTCCTATTTATTATCCTTTATGCCACATACGCTTTGCAATTTCACTCAAAATCACTACTTTTGCGCAAAAATCGGAGTATTCCAATGAATAGAATAGCCTGTACAGCGGCATTCCTGCTGCTCAGCCTGTGTGCCAGTGCCTACACGCTGGTGATTGACGCTGGTCATGGAGGCAAGGATGCGGGAGCCGTGGGGCGCACCAGCAAGGAGAAGAACATCAACCTGGCTGTGGCCCTCGCCCTGGGCAAGTTGGTGGAGGACAACTGTCCGGATGTGAAGGTGATATACACCAGGCAGAAGGATGTGTTCGTGGCACTGGACGAGCGTGCCAATATCGCCAACCGCGCCAAGGCCGACCTCTTCATAAGCATACACACCAACAGTACCGCCAGCAAGAC
>CAVKOT010000155.1:0-7156 GCA_963658045.1 Opitutia bacterium UBA4654 | reverse complement strand
ACGGACTTGTAGCTCAGTTGGTTAGAGCAACAGACTCATAATCTGGAGGTCCTAGGTTCAAGCCCTAGCTGGTCCACATCAGAAGAGAGCAGATAAGTTTCTTGGCTTATCTGCTCTCTTCCTTTTATTAAGACTGCCGCAGGAAAGTTCTGCGGGCCCGGTGAACGCCTGGTGGCATTTGGCCAAGATGGTGTCGGGCAGCCCCAGGCGTGGCATGCAATCAGGACTTTGCGGGAACGAGATGGAAAAAATCTGTTTTTCCAGGTAGCGGAATCGCCCTATTTGTGTTATAAGGTTAGGAGTATCACAGAAGCGCAATGGAACTAGACGAGTTTACAGATAATGCCGAACAGTTGCGGAACAAGTTGCTCCTGCAGGCGAGGCATTACTTCCGCAATGCCGGGGATGCCGAAGATGCGGTCCAGGAGACCCTCATAAGGCTGTGGATGGCAAGGAAGCGCATCTGCGATGCGGGGAAGATGAGGAACATGGCCTCGGTAGTATGCAGGAACGTCTCGCTGAACATGTTGCGGGAAGTCCAAGGCACCACACCCATAGAAGAAGCCAGGACCATTGCCGTACACGACAGTCCGCAGACACAGATGGAGGCCGCTGAAGGCTGGCGACAACTAAACCGCAGCATCCGCGCCCTCAGCGACAAGTACCGGGCGATACTCAGAATGAGGAACGTGGAAGGCATTCCATACGCCGACATCGCAAGGATAATGGGGACGTCGGAGTCCTCTGTCCGTGGCATGGTGAGCAAGGCACGAAAGGAGTTGATAAGGAATATGAAAGGATTTGGCCTATGAAGCGGACAAGAGCATATATAGAGGAACTGCTTGGCAAGTTCCTTGAGGGACAGACCACAGAACGGGAAGAGCAGGCCCTGTCCGAGTACTTCTGCGAGTCCCACGACATCCCAGCGGAGTGGCAGGAGTACCAGGCTCTGTTCAGGAGTTTCAAGACCGACGCCTACGACTTCAGTGAGGAAGAGACTGACACGCTCCTTGGCACGGGACAGAGGCAGGCGACTGAAGGCACCCGTATCTGGACACTGGCCTCGGCCATCTGCGCGACGGTGGCCATGGTGCTGCTTGTCTGGCACCCTTGGAAGCAGGCCGCGGACGACAGGCTTGCCCCCGCACCGGAAATCGAGACGGCCCGCGTGACGAGGGTGCAAGAGAGTGCAGAATCCACGACTACAGCCAAGGCCAGGCCCGAAAAAGTGCCAGACAAGCCGCTCCTTGCCGATACCAAGTCAACAGTTCACAAGTCGTCAGAAAGGAACAGCCACAAGCATGGGGAGCAGGAGGAGGCCAAGGCCGCAGACACCAATGCCTCGGAGATGATAGAGGCCATCCTCATGCTGGCCGATGTGACTCCCGACGAAGCCGACCTCACGGCCTCTCCAGCCAATGGCAGTTTCGCGATAAGCACCTCTGACGGCTGTTCGTTTGTCCTGGAACTGAGCCCCGGGGGCTCCTCCATCAAGCAGACATCCCAACAGAAACATTTCTAAAACATATTCAAAATGAAGAGAACAATTCTATCTATGCTCGTGGCCGTAATCTGTTTCGCCGCCGCGAGCGCACAGCAGTCGCCCAAGATCCTCTATGTGATTGACGGAAAGACGGTGGAGAACTTCGATGGCTCGCAACTCAGAGGCAAGACTATTGTAAACTACACGATAGACCCCGAGCACAACATCCACGCCATCATCACCTCGGACTACGACACGAAAGGACGGACAATCGGGAATGTGCGGGTGATCACAACCCACGAGAAAGTGGAATCCGGGGCGGGAAAGGCTGCCACCTCCACCTCTGAGTTTATCCATGTGGGTTCAAGCGAGGAGGCTCTGTTCGTGCTGAACGGCAAGGCAGTCCCCTATTCAAGCATCAAGGAGATTCCGTCCTCGAAGATTGCCTCCATGAATGTCATCAAGGACAAGAAGAATCCCGACTACATCAAATACTCGAAGGATGCCAAGCAGACTCCCAAGTGTGTCATAACCATCACGACCAAGTAGTCTCAGGGGGCGTACTGCTTTCCACCTGCCACCAGCGACCTTTGAGTCCACCACGCCATAGCCCAGGGCAATCCCTGGGCTATCTGTTTGCCTGGATTTAGCCCCATCACACCTGCCAGGCGACCAGGGGAATATATATACCGATGCAAGATAATATATAAGGAGTAGCAGCCCTCATCGGCCACCAGCAAAAACTATATAGAGCAAAATGATGGACATTCTCTCATTTCGGTGTAATTTTGCAAGTGAAAAGACCTTTTTTAATATACGTTTGCTTATGAGAAGATCTACCTTTCGTGCCGGAATGGCATTGCTTCTGTGCTTCATCCTGCAATGCACCGCAGGCGTGACAGCAGCCTATGCCCAATCGGAAATCCGCATGCGCACCTCCGCTGCCATTGGCGAGCAACTGCGCATCCAGCTCAACTACACCAGCGACGCCACCATAAGCGGTGGCGTGAAGAAGGGTGTCTATTATGGAGAATACGAGGTGGTGGACCCCACACAGGACATCATCATCTCGGGAAAGAAGTTGGAAGAGCTTGAGTGCTACGGCTGCAAACTCACAGCCCTGGACGTGACCAAGGCCACCGAGCTGCAGATACTGCGCTGCTACAACAACAGCATCTCCACGCTGGACCTGGCCAACTGTGCCGAACTCAGCACGCTGGACTGCCACGCCAACCAACTCAGCACGCTGGACGTGAGTGCCAACAGCAAGCTGTGGCAACTGAACTGCGCCGAGAACAAACTCACAGCCCTCCGCTTTGGCCAAGCCAACAGCGAACTCACCAAGGTTGATTGCGGCAACAACAGCCTCACAGCCGTTGACATCGCACAGTTGCCTGCCCTCACCGACTTCTATGCCGGATGCAACAAGCTTGCCACGATGGACTTCAGCCACAACCCCAAGCTCAACTGGATAAAGGTGTACAGCAACAAGATTACTGATGGAATGACCGACCTCATCGCCTCGCTGCCCGACAACAGCGAAGCCTCACAATGCATCATCTACATCGTGGATACACGTGACGAGAGCGAGGGAAACGCTTGCTACATGAAGCACATGGCAGCCGCAGCACAGCGCAACTGGATTACTTGCGACTGGGCAGGCGGCATCGACACTGGCAGCATGACAGGTACCTTCTACTACGGGCTTGACTACACACCCGACTATGGCAACCGCACCATCACGCTCACCACCTCGCGCGAGGCCGGACAGACCATCACGCTGGATATCAGCGCAGGCGGGAGCGACCTGGCCATAGAGGGTGTGGCCGAGAAGGCTCCCTACTCGGGCAAGCAGACCTTCACGCTCACCGGGCAAACCGTGGTCATACGCGGTGACGTGACCAAGTTCACCTGCAGCGGCAACGACCTCACCACACTCACATTCGCAGGCGACAAGCCACTGCTCACCGACCTCGACTGCTCCAGCAACCAGATAGAGACTCTGGCCCTCGACAGCATCGAGAGCCTACAGAACCTCAAGTGCCAGCAAAACAGGCTGGCCACCCTCACCGTGGCTGGCTGCACGTCCCTGCAGCGCATCGACTGCTACCGCAACAGCATACGAGGGCTGTACATGTCGTTATTCGTGAAGTCCCTGCCCACCCTCACAAGCGGCCCCTACCTGTTCATCATCGACTCGCAGGCACCTGCCGACACGCCCGAGGGCAACGAGTGCACTACCGACGACGCATCGGTGGCCAAGGGCAAGGGATGGAGCGTGAAGGACTACATCAACGGAGGCTACTGGGGATTTGGCAAGTCCTTTGACGGTTCCGACGACCAGTTGCCCGAGCAGTATGTGGAGTTCACACGCAAGGAGACAGGCTCGGTGTCCTTCAGCCTGGAGATGTGCAACCCTGCCGAGGTGCCTGTGCTCAAGGGTGCCGAGATCGTCTCATGGAACGGACAGGGACTCATCATCAAGATGACCTCCCCCACGGCACGCATCTACGGAGACATCAAGAAGTTCACCGCCATCTACTCCTTCCTCTCCGCCCTGGACGTGAGCCACCTGCCCAACCTCACCGATCTCAACTGCGGGCTCAACTACATCAAGGAGCTCGACCTGGCACAGAACAGCAAACTGGAGTTGCTGAGCTGCGAGATCAACGAGCTCACTGCCCTCGACCTCTCATCCACATCGCTTGACTACCTCAACTGCTATGGCAACAGCATACAGGGCGCGCGCATGACCTCCCTGGTCAACTCGCTGCCCTCACGCACGGCAACCTCTACCGGCATGTTCATCGTGGTGGACAACACCTTCACCGACAATGATGGACAACTCCAGGAGCACAACGTGTGCACCACCACCGATGTGGCTGCAGCCAAGGCCCGCAACTGGACTGCCTACGACCTCAACGGAGACCCAAGCACGATGAAGCCCTATGCAGGCTTCACGCCCACAGGCATCCATGCGACCGAGGGACAGGGCAGCGCAGGCCAGGACGCGCTCTACACCCTGGGCGGCCAGCGCGTCAGCACCACCGCAGGTCACGGCATCTACATCCACAACGGCAGGAAAGTGCTGCGCTGAGCACTCCCCCGAGAGACCTACAACAACAAGCAGAGGAGGCAGGCACCCGCGTCATGGGTACCTGCCTCCTCTGCTTTCACCGTCCTGCCATGGGCTGCCTCCGCCACAGCGGCATGCCCCCGGCTTGCCCCATCATCCCAGGCTCACGCCTTGCAGCGCAAGGCTCGCGTGGCATTAAGCACCGCCAGCACCGTGACACCCACGTCACCGAAGACGGCCAGACCCATGCTCCCCAGGCCAAAGGCAGCCAGCAGGAGGATGGCCACCTTCACGCCAATGGCAAACACGATATTCTGATGGGCAATGCCCAGTGTGCGCCTGGCCAGCTGTATGGCCAGCGCCACCTTCTGGGGCTTGTCGTCCATGAGCACCACATCGGCCGCCTCTATGGCCGCGTCGCTGCCCATTGCCCCCATGGCGATGCCCACGTCAGCACGCTTCAGCACAGGAGCATCGTTGATGCCGTCACCCACAAAGGCCAGCGTGCCACGCCCCTGCACGTCACTCAGCAGGGCCTCCATGTACCTCACCTTGTCGGCCGGGAGCAGTTCGTCATGATACTCCCCGATGCCCAGCCTGGCGGCCACCTCACTGGCCACCTCGTGCCTGTCGCCCGTGAGCATCACGACACGCCGCACGCCCAGGGCCTTCAGGCGGCTCACAGCCCCGGCACTGCCCTCCTTCACCTGGTCGCTGATGACAATGTGCCCCGCATATTCCCCATCAATGGCCACATGGATGATGGTGCCCACGCGGTGACACTGGTGCCACTGGATGCCCAGCCGCTCCATCATCCTCGCGTTGCCCACGCTCACCTGGTGTCCCTCCACCAGGGCCTGCACACCCTCGCCGGCCACCTCCTGGACCTGGCTGACGTGGCAGCCATCGGTGGCCTCCTGGGGGAAGGCATCACGCAGGGCCGAGGCTATGGGATGGGTGCTGAAGTGCTCCACATGCGCCGCCATGTGCAAGAGTTGCTTGCCGTCAACCCTGTCGGGATGCACGGCCACCACCGAGAAGCGTCCCTCGGTGAGCGTGCCTGTCTTGTCAAACACCACGGTGCGCAACTGAGCCAGCCTGTCCACGCTGCCGCTCCCCTTGATGAGGATGCCGCAGCGCGAGGCTCCGCCTATGCCTCCGAAGAAGGTGAGAGGGATGCTGATGACCAGGGCACAGGGGCAGGAGACCACCAGGAAAATGAGTGCACGGTAGAGCCAGGTGGGGAAGGCTGCCAGGAAGGGCCCGCTGGCCAACAGGGGTGGCAGCAGTGCCAGGGCTATGGCGGCGAACACCACGATAGGAGTATATACGCGTGCGAAACGGGTGATGAACGCCTCGCTGCGCGACTTGCGCCCGTCCTCACTCTCCACCATGCTGATGATCTGGCTCACGGTGCTCTCCCCGAAGGTGCGGGTGGCCTCTACCTTCAGCACACCGCTCAGGTTCACGCAGCCCGAAATGACCTCGTCGCCCTCCTTCACATCGCGCGGCATGCTCTCACCAGTGAGTGCCACCGTGTCGAGCGACGAGCGTCCCTCGCTCACGATGCCGTCCAGGGGCACCTTCTCGCCAGGCTGCACCAGCAGGGTCTCCCCGACGGCCACCTCCTGGGGCGGCACCTCCACGGCCTGGCCATCGCGCACCACGCGCGCCATATCAGGCCGCAAGTCCATCAGATGGCTGATACTGCGGCGGCTCTGCCCCTCAGCATAGTGCTCAAAGAGTTCGCCCACCTGGAAGAAGAGCATGACGAACACCGCCTCGGGGAACTCACTCTCGGCTCCGGGAAGGAACCCGATGGCGAGTGCGCCCAGCGTGGCGACGGCCATGAGCAGGTCCTCGTTGAACATGTCACCGTGCACGATGCCCTCGGCCGCCTCGCGCAGTGTGCCGTGCCCGATGGTCAAGTAGGGCACCATATACACGAGGAGCACCTGCCAGGTGGGCAGTCCGCAGTGCCCCTCTATCCACCGTGCCCCTGCCAGCAGGATGATGGTCAGCAGGATGAGCAGCACTTGCCGCCTGCCTGCGTTTGCCTCCTCGCCATCCTCGTGATGGTGATGGACATGCTGATGTTGTGTGTTTGTTTCCATGTGCTTATGCTTTACTTGTTATCTTTCGGGGTGCAAAGTTAGGGCAGACTGGCTGCAACCGGGTTGCAAAGAGGGGGCGGGGCAGGCTGGGCCAAGCCTGCCTCCTGTCCCGATGACGGTGCAAGGCCGTGCCGTGGGGTGTGCTGTCACATCCTCCACGACACGGCCTTGTGCTCCGGTCCAGCGTGTGGGCGGGCCTTATGCCTCTGACTCGGCAGGCTCGTCCTTGTCACCCTTGTCGGGATATATCTTCAGTGTCTTGCCAAATCCGCCAGGGAGCACGGCATTGAGGATGATGCCCACCAGTGCCGAGAGGGCCAGGCCCGAGATGTGCACGGCACCAATGGCCACGTCGTCATTGGCACCATACTTCACACCAATGGCTATCACCAGGATGAGGGCAGCCACAAAGACGTTGCGGGGCGAACTGAAATCGACGGCGCTCTCCACCAGGTTCCTCACACCCACAGCACTGATCATGCC
>CAVKOT010000154.1:0-7262 GCA_963658045.1 Opitutia bacterium UBA4654 | reverse complement strand
TGAATGTTTGGCGGTATTCATGATTAGAGAACAAGAGCATTAAAGCTCAATATCCCAAAAGTACTGGAATGGGAACGCCTGGTTAAAGACTTCGGGGCAAGCCCCTGTATCAGTTCCTCAGATTAAGGATTGGCAAACATGTAATGTACAACCCTCTTAGCGTTTCATTCCCTTATGATGTCTGTTTCTTGTCTATTCCATTTTAGTTTAACAATCCGTGAACTTTCCACCCGATGCGAAGTCACCCTCCCACCAGGATAGAATGTGGCAAAGATAGCAAAAACTTTTGGGTTATCCTATCTGACATTCAAAATAGTCCACTGGGGACGAGTTTCAAGGCGTTGATGGAGTCAAAGGCACAGGAAAGGTGCTCATATACCTTCAGCACCTCATTATAATCCCAAAACTTCAAGTCCTCCAGTCCCTTGACAGACGCAGCCTCTTTCTTGATTTTCTCGATTTGTGCGGCATCTGACACTGCCACAATCCCCTGCACCGAAGAGTTGTTTTTGGACTTTAGCAGATTTAGGATGAGTGAGTCAATGCTTCCCTTGGTCTGCACCTCAAACACATAGGTTATCCTGCCCATGTTGCTGACCGACACCTCCCAAATGGCATCCACAACGGCTCCGTCTGCAACCTTCTTCTCTGTCCCCGCCCTGAAGCCGAGCATTTCTCCTATATCCTTTATCTTGTCTCTCACATCGTTGTGGACAAATGCCAACTCCTTGGCTGTTTGGGGCAGTACGACAGACTCCACCAGTGTGTCTGGGTTTACATCCTGCATTTCCTGCCAGATGAAATAGTCCAGGGCAAGCAGGTCATCAACCTCCCTTACCCCAGCCTCCTGGGCATAACTGACAAGCTCGCGCCCCTTCGCACAAAGGTATCTATATTTCTTTCCGTCAATGAGGCTACATGCCTTGGGCACATTTTCTATCTCAAGCAAGTTAAATCCTGCCTGCGCCTTTGAGTTCCATAAGAGATACTCACTTGGCGAGAACTTACCCAGTATTTCACTCATGGCAGCAGGCCCAACGCCCTTGACCTTGTTACGGAAACAGTCCCATCGCTTATCAATGGAGTCCTTGCCATGCAGCAAGTTCCCCAACTCCTTGCGCAGCAGGGGCATCCCATTGTTCTCGATAATCTGGTCTATCTTGTAATGCTTGTTGCCCCACATCCCCATGGACCACAGCGGGGCCATCAAGTTATAGAAATCCTCCTCGGTGAATGCTGCCAACGTCTCATCGGAAAGCGTCTGCATGTCATCACAAAACTGCTTGCGCTCCTGTGCATCAAGTTGTACTTGCCTGGCATTCTCGGCACACCACTTTTTGTACCGAGCCAACAAGACCTTATATCTTTCGCTGTTCATGATTTCTTTTTCTCGGCAGTCCTTATTGCATTCGCAATCGCGCCATGGGCATTGATTGCTTTTGTTTCATGGGATTGAACTTTGATGCCACTACTCCTCCTCAGCACCTGCGGTGCGGAAGATGAGGGTAGTGGCCCCTATGGTGATAATGTCAGAGTCAGAGAGGCGTACGCGATCCTGGTCCCTCAGTATCTCATTCATGTAGAAGGTGCCGGTGTTGCTGGGCGCATCGCGCAGGATATACTGCAGGTCACCACGCTTGTTGCGCTGCACGCGGATGATGCAGTGCTTGGTATCCACGCTGGGATCCACCGTCTCGATGGGCTTGTTGATGCTGGTGCCACGCACATAGCGGCCAAACACGTTGTCACCCATCTCCAGGGGGATGACCTGCCTGTAATGAAACACATTCTCGACCACCGTCACACTGCCCAGTTCGCCTGAAGGCTGCTCGGGAGTCTTGTCAGCCTCCTTGCGTGTCACCTTCACCTGGCTTGTGCCCATGCGTATGCCAAACTGCTTGTTGCACTCGGGACACACAAACACCAATTGCTGGCCAGGCTCATAGCGAGTCTCGTCAAACACTATATAGTTGTCACACTTGGGACAGCGTACCCTCTTCATCTACGTAGGATTAAGACTATTGGAACACATCAGAGCCTCAGCACCCAAGCGGAGTCAAACTCTGAACTTTTAGCGCGTATCTGCCGCACGTAACTGTAAGCCTCGTCCGAGGTGGCAAAGCCAGGCACCACCACACGGGTCATGCTGCCCTTGGCCAGCATCACGGCCTGGATGTCACGACTGTTCAGGTCGCTGACATATCGCTCGGCATTTCCCCGGCTCACGGCACTGGCCAGCACTACGGCATATCCGCCCTGTGGGACTGACTTTCCTGCGGATGGTGCGGGGGCAGACTTTTCTGTCACGGCAGGAGCGACAGACTGCTCTGTTTTGGGCAGCGCGCTGCGTTGGCCATCGGAGCGTGCTGCGTTGGTCGTCGGAGCGTGCTGCGTTGACTCATGCAGGGGCATGCGTTTTTCTGCCACCTCCGTCTCCTGGACATTGCCAGCCGATGGAAGGAGGTTGGCAGGCAGGAACAGGTTGGCCGTGGCCACCGACGCTCCTGTGTCAGGAGAGGTATAGCCCGCTGTGGTGGAGAAGGAGAGAAACACGATGATGGCCGCTGCTGCGGCAGAGGCATAGTAAAGCAGGCTGCGGGGAATGCGTATGGTCACATGCCTGTCATCCCTGCGGGCGGCACGCGCCTCGGCCTGTGCGGTCGCCTCGGCCTGCCTCACACTCTCGGGAAGCCTGGGCTGATATACGGAGTCCAGTCCATAATACTCGGGCGAGGTGACTCCAGCCTGGCAAGGCATGAAGCAGTCGGTGCCCGTGGCAGAGTCGCGCACAAGCATGCCTATGCTCCCTATCTCGGCCACGCTGTTGGCCGAGAGTTCCTGGCGCACGCTCTCGACATACTCGGCACACACGGCCTGGGCCTGCTCGCAGGTGACCTTGAGGGCCACCGCAAGCGAGCGCACAAAGTCATCACTCCCCTCCTCGGTGTCGGGGGAGAAGGACACGTTGCGCACCGGAGGCAGGAACAGGTCCTCATCAGCCACCCAACGACTTGCACGCTGCTGGATGCTGAAAGTGCCCAGCTGCGGCACGCTCACCGAGTCATGCTCCAGCAGGAGATACTCAATATGTCGGGATATGTCCGTCACTTCTTGTCGCCCTTTTTGTCCTCGGTCTCCACCTTCTTGATCTTCTCGGCCACCTCGGGGCGTATCTTGTATCTCTTGTTCAGTCCCTTCACCACATCCTTTGTGATGTCATACTTGGGATTGGCGATGAGCAGGTTCTCACCAGCTTTGACCATCACGTAGTCATACTTGTGCGTGCGGTTGTACTGCTTGAGGAAGGCCTGTATGCTGTCGCGTGCCTCCTCGTTGATGCGTGCCTGTTCCTCGTTAAACTCTCCATTGAGCCGTGCGGCCAACTCCTGCAGGTCTTCCTGCTCGTGCTGTATGCCCGCCTGGGCACGCTCCAGCTCATCGCGTGTGGTGAAGCCGTTGCTCTCATACTTCTTCTGCATGGCCGAGGCATGAGCCTCCAGGGTGCGCTGCTTCTGGGCCAGGGTGTTCTGTATGTTGTTGCCCTTGCGGGTGAGCAACTCGCTGTAGTCCTTGTAGAGCTGGTACTGGCTCATGAGCGTGTCCAGTTCCACATACGCTATCTTGAGTCCTGTGGTCTGCCCTGCACTGGCCGTCTCCTCAGTGGCCTTGTCGGCATTCTTTGAGCAGCTGCCCAGTGCAGCCACAAGTGACAGGCATGCAAGCCCAAGGGTAAATCTCTTCATGTTCATATCGTCTTCGAATGTTATGATTACACATTTTAATATATTATGCAGGAGGCTCACAGCCCGTGCGCCAGCCCCTATCGGGCGGGGGCCTCACGCTCCTTCACGGCATGAGGATTGGCCTGCCTCTCCAGGCGGTCCATGCTCTGCACGCAATGGATGCCACGCTTGCGCATCTCCTTACTGTCCCCCACATGGAAACTTCCGAACCTCCCGCCTGACAGGAGAATCACCTTGATGCTGAGCAGAAGCACGGCTACTGCAACAATTCCAAGAGTTATAAATGCGAGTTTCAACATAATTGCCTATATTTGCATTTGCAAAGGTAGTCAAAAGCAATAAACCTACAAAATATTATGAATGAAATTGAACTGAAACCTGCAAGCGTCTTTGAATGCTTTGCCCAGGTGAACCGCGTGCCCCGGCCATCCAAGAAGGAGGAGCAGATGATCAAGTTCCTGCTGGACTTCGGACATAGCCTGGGACTTGAGTCAACATGTGACGAGACGGGCAACGTGATCATACGCAAGCCAGCGACACCAGGCATGGAGAACCGCAAGACGCTGGTGCTGCAGAGCCACATGGACATGGTGTGCGAGAAGAACAAGCAGACGGACTTTGACTTCCAGAAGGATGCCATACAGACCTATGTGGAGGGAGAGTGGATGCACGCCAAGGGCACGACCCTGGGGGCAGACGACGGAATCGGGGTGGCCATGGAGATGGCCCTGCTGCAGAGCACAGACATCCCGCACGGCCCCCTGGAGTGTGTGTTCACACGCGACGAGGAGACTGGGCTGACAGGCGCATTCGGCATGAAGCCGGGCTTCATGTCAGGTGACATGCTCATCAACCTGGACAGCGAGGACGAGGGCGAGATATTCGTGTCCTGCGCGGGAGGCTGCCGCACCTTTGTCCAGTTGCCCTACCAGGAGGAGCCCCTGCCTCAGGGATACTTCACCTTCTCACTGCACATCAAGGGGCTCACGGGCGGGCACAGCGGCGACGACATCAACAAGAAGCGCGCCAATGCCAACAAGTTGCTTGCCCGATTCCTCTACCTGGCACAGAAGAAGTATGACCTGCGCCTGGCCGACATACAGGCGGGCGGACTGCACAACGCTATCCCCCGCGAGGCTGCCTGCGTGTGTGCCATCCCCGCCAAGGACAAGGAGCAGATACGCATCGACTGGAACCTCTTTGCCGCCGACGTGGAGGAGGAGTTCAGCGCGACAGAAAAAGGCATGGAATTCCTGCTGGAGAGCCAGGATGACGCCACGACCGTGATAGACAAGGACACCAGCACCCGGCTGATAACGGCCCTGCAGGCCGTGGATAACGGCGTGATGGCCATCTGCCAGGACATCGACATGGTGGAGACGAGCAGCAACCTGGCCTCGATACGCATGAACAGGGAGACAAAGACCATCGACATCAACAGCAGCCAGCGCAGCAGCATCATGAGTGCGCGCGTCAACATGGCCAACACCTTTGCCGCCACGTTTGAGCTGGCTGGAGCCAGGGTGGAGATAGGCGAGGGCTATCCCGGATGGAAGATGAACCCCAAGAGCGAGATCCTGCGCATCGCTGTCGAGCAATACGAGAGGCTCTTCGGCAAGAAGCCTGTCGTGCGTGGCATACACGCGGGGCTGGAGTGCGGCCTGTTCAGCGAGAAGTACCCAGGCATGGACATGATATCCATGGGCCCCACGCTTCGGGGCGTACACTCGCCTGACGAGCGTCTGCTCATCCCCACCGTGCAGATGGTGTGGGACCATCTGCTGGCCATCATCAAGAACATTCCCGTAGCCTGAATGGAGATGTGCAGAAAGAGCGTTGCCCACACAGCCGCCTCCGTGCTCACACTCCTGCTGGCCCTGCTGGCAGGAGCGTGCGCCGAGAACGAGTCCTTCACCACCAACCCATCTGCCTGGCTGGAGTTCTCACAGGACACGGTGGCCTTTGACACCATCATATCCACCGTGCCCAGCGCGACGCGCACACTCACCGTGTACAACAGGAACAAGGATGGGGTGCGCATAGCCTCGGTGCAACTGGCATCGGGCGGGGATAGCCACTTCCGCGTGAATGTGGATGGCCAGTGGCTGGCTGGAGGACAGGGCGAGGACTTCAAGGTCTATCGCAGGGACTCCATCGTCGTGCGCATCGAGGTCACCGTGCCCGAGGTGGGAAGCAACGAGGTGGGCACCATATCTGACATCCTGCGCTTCCGGCTGGAGAGTGGCAGGGTGCATGAGGTGGTGCTGACGGCAGGAGCCATAGATGCCTACATGGTGCACGGAATGGTCATCACGCAGGACTCTACGCTGCTGATCGACAAGCCCTACCTCATCTATGACTCGCTCTATGTGGCCGAGGGGGCACGACTGACCCTGATGCCTGGCACGCGGCTGATGTTCCATGATGACGCGGCCCTGCACATCCACGGCTCGCTGGATGCCGAGGGGACAGTCGAGCAACCTGTCAGCTTCCGTGGGGACAGGCTGGACCACATGTTCAACTATCTGCCCTATGACAACCTGCCCAACCGTTGGCAGGGCATCCACATCCATGCGGGCAGCGCTGGCAACAGACTCGTGCACTGTGACATACATGGGGGCTCCTATGGCATCATCTGCGACAGCACCAGCACGGACACCACTGCCCTCACGCTGGAGAGTAGCGTGATACACAATGTGGGAGGTGACGGACTGAGACTGGACAACTGCAAGGCGCGGGTGGCCAACTCACAGATTAGCAACACCAGGGGCGACTGCGTATATATCTTCGGTGGGGACTATGAGTTTATCCACTGCACCATCGCCCAGTTCTACCCCTTCACCGCCAACCGTGGGTATGCCCTTTACCTGGCCAACAACATCGATGACACCTACAGGGAAATCAAGCAGGCCTACTTCATCAACAGCGTGATTACGGGTTACTCCGATGATGTCATCATGGGCTCTGTCACCGAGGGGCAGGACTACACCTGTCCCTACCTCTTCTGCCACTGCCTGCTCAACACCATCGAGTCACGTGACACCACACGCTTCATCCGTGTCATCTATGACACAGACAAGCAGGACCTTTACCGCGAGAAGAACTTCGCGCTCTTCGACACGAAGAATTTCCTGTATGACTTCACGCCCGACAGCCTGAGCAACATACGCTCGCTGGCCGACAGCACCTACTCGCTGCGTTGCCCCACCGACCTGCGGGGACACTCGCGCCTGGCCGATGGCGAGCCTGATGCAGGGTGCCTTGAATACCAAGCCCCATGAAGACGGTGCTGATAGTGGTGGGAAAGACCACCGACAAACACTTCGAGGCTGGCATCACGGCGTATGTGAAGCGCATCTGCCACTACATGCCCTTCGAGATTGCCGTGGTGCCCGAACTGAAGGGCACGGCTCACCTGACCGAGAGTGAGCAGAAGGAGCGGGAGGCGGAACTCATACGCAAGGCTCTGATGCCTGGCGACCACATCGTGCTGCTGGACGAGCACGGACGGGAGAGGCG
>CAVKOT010000153.1:0-7299 GCA_963658045.1 Opitutia bacterium UBA4654 | reverse complement strand
GCAGGTGGGCTTCTACAGCCTGCTCGACGCAATGGGGGGCACTGGCAGCATGGTCGAATACGTGAAGAGGAAACTGGCCAACAAGGACTACACGCACCTCACCTACGAAGGAGGGGACGTGCTGGGCAAGGCCATCTACGAGTCCATCACCACAGGGTGCCACCTGTACGGGCAGAACAATTCGCACAATAGCAAGTAACGCAAAGATGGCTGTCCTATTTCACAATATCCTGGAGCAACTCGCCTACTCGCCCTCAGAGCCCATACTCTTCACCAGTGGCCTGTTCCTATTCCTCTTCCTGGGCTTCACGGCAGCCTACTGTTGCCTGGAGCTGAGGACCACGCTTCGGCTTGTCTTTGTCACCCTGTTCTCCTACTACTTCTATTACAAGAGCAGCGGCACCTACTTTGGCCTGCTTGCCCTCATCACCATCAGCGACTTCCTGGTGGCCAAGGGCATGGCAGCCTGCCTCAGGAGGTTCCCCGGCCACAGGTGGATGGCCAGGCTGCTGCTGACATGGAGCATCCTGATGGCCGTGTGCCTGCTGGGCTACTTCAAGTATGCCAACTTCCTGGCCGGCACGCTCTGCGCGCTGGCTGGCCACGAGTTCCGCCCTTGGGACATCTTCCTGCCTGCAGGCATCAGTTTCTACACCTTCCAGAGCCTGAGCTACACCATCGATGTCTATCGCGGACGCATCAAGCCGCTGGGCTCGCTGCTTGACTATGCCTTCTATGTGTCATTCTTTCCCCAACTCGTGGCTGGCCCCATCGTGCGTGCCATTGACTTTATCCCACAGATACGCAAGCCTGTGTGCATCACCAGCGAGATGTTTGGGCGCGGCGTGTTTCTCATAGGCACGGGACTGCTCAAGAAGGTGGTGATAAGCGACTACATCAGCGTGAACTTCGTGGACCGCGTGTTTGACAGTCCCACACTATACAGCGGACTGGAGAACCTGTTGGCCGTGTATGGCTACAGCCTGCAGATATACTGTGACTTCAGTGGCTACAGCGACATGGCCATCGGGCTGGCGCTGCTGCTGGGCTTCCACTTTCCAGACAACTTCCAATCGCCATTTCTCAGCCTGAACATATCGGACTTCTGGAAACGCTGGCACATGTCACTCTCCTCATGGATCCGCGACTATGTATATATTCCCCTGGGTGGCAACCGCAAGGGACGCAGACGCACCTACCTCAACCTCATACTTACCATGCTGCTCTGTGGCCTATGGCATGGCGCCAGCATGAACTTCGTCGCGTGGGGAGGCATGCATGGCCTGGCCGTGGCTGCGCACAAATGGTGGAGGCAAAGCGTGATGCACCGCGAGAGGGGCTGGCTGCCCAGCGGCCTGCACCGCGTGGGATGCGTCCTGCTCACGTTCCACTTTGTGGCCTTTGCCTTCATCTTCTTCCGTCAGAACTCGTTTGCCGACAGTCTGATGATGGTGAAGCGCATAGGGCATGACTTCCATCCCGAACTGGCTGCACAGGTGTTCGGGGGCTACCGAAACGTGCTCCTCGTCATGCTCCTGGGGTATGTCAGCCACCTCATTCCAAGGCGTTGGGAGGGAAACATCATCAAGGCACTGCACCTGCACAGGGTGGGGATGGCCGTGGCATTCATCACCGTAGCGATATACATAGCCATACAGATGAGGTCGTCCAGCATACAGCCCTTCATCTACTTCCAGTTCTGATGTCCAGGCCATGTGAGCCTGCGGCCTCCCGCTACTCCTTCACAGGCTCCAGGTGGATAATCACATGTGTGTCGGCACCGAAGTGCGCCTTGAGCCTCTGCTCGATGGCAGTGGCATGGCTGTGCGCCTCGGCAAGCGGCGTGGAGCCAAGCATGCGCGCGTGCATCTCGATGGCCACACCATTGCCAATGCGCCGCGTGCGCAGGTTGTGTATCCCGCTCACGCCAGGCTCGCTGGCTGCGATGCGTGTGATCTCGGCCTCATCCGTGTCGGGCAAACTGGCCTCGGTGAGTTCCCCAACGCTCTTCGACACCAGTTCCCAGGCAGCCTTCATGATGAACAGGCTCACCACGACAGAGGCCAAAGGGTCAAGCACCGTCCATCGCTCGCCCAGCAGGATGGCTCCGCCAATGCCAACCATGGTGCCCACAGACGAGAGCGCGTCGCTGCGGTGATGCCAGGCATTGGCCACGACAGCCTCGGAATGGCACTGCCGACCCACACTCACCGTGAAGCGGTAGGCCCACTCCTTGAGCACGACACTGGCCACGGCAGCCACCAGAGCCACCAGGCCCGGGCGGGGAAGTGCCTCACCCTGCACGGCATGCGCTATCTTCACCGCTCCCGCACTGAGGAGCATCACACCCACAGCCAGCAATGACGTGCCTATGATGGCCGTGGCGAGGGTCTCATACTTGCCATGGCCAAAGTCATGGTCATGGTCAACGGGCTTGCTGCCAAGGCGCACGAAGAGCAGCACCACCACGTCGGACACAAAGTCGGTGAGCGAGTGCACGGCATCGGCTATCATGGCTGACGAGTGGCCGAATATGCCTGCTGCAAACTTCGCGACAAGGAGCACTACATTGATGGCACTCCCTGCTATGGTCACTCTATATATCTTCTTTTCCCTGTCCATTGTGTTGAGGCTGTCATTTGGGTGTTGTGTGGTCGCCCTGCAAAGTCACTCGTGCCAGAATCGCCAACTGGCCAAGGCTTGCAGATGAAGCATCTCCAGGCCGTTCTTCACTGCGGCACCCTGCCCGGCACCACGGCGCAGGAAGAGTGTCTCCTCGGGGTTATACACCAGGTCATAAAGCAGGTGCTTGGCAGTCAGCAGGTGATAGGGAATGTCGGGGCAGGCATCCACCTTGGGGTACATACCCACAGGGCTACAGTTCACTATCACCTGGTAATGGTCCATCACCTCGGGTGTAAGGTCGTGGTAGGTGAGGCGACCTTCGGCAGGCGTGCGGCTCACATACGTCCAGTCGAGGCCAAGCCTCTGCAGGCCCACCCTGATGGCACGGCTCGCGCCACCCGTCCCGAGCACCAGGGCATGACGGTGCCAAGGCTGCAGGAGCGGGCGTATGCTGTCCATGAAGCCTATGATGTCGCTGTTGTAACCCTTGAGTTTGCCGTCACGCACCCGTATCACATTGACAGCCCCAATCTCCCGCGCCTCGTCACTCAACTCGTCAAGCAGGGGTATGACAGCCTCCTTGTGGGGCAGGGTCACATTGAGTCCGCGCAGGTCGGGATTGTCCCGCACGATGTCGGTCAGCATGCTGGCCGACGGGATTTCAAAGTTGACATACTCGGCATCAATGCCCTCACGCTGGAACTTCTCGGTGAAGAAGGCACGGCTGAAACTGTGTCCCAGGGGGTATCCTATTATTCCGTATTTCTCCATATCTCTCTTTCTCTTTTTACTTGGTGGCCAGATACATGGTGCTTATACCACCGCAGAACCGCTCCCACTGCACCTGGGCAAAACCATTGCGGCGCAGTATCTGCTCCATCTCCTCGGCCTGGGGGAAGGCCTCCATGCTCCTGGGCAGATAAGTGTAGGCACTGTCATCGTGGCTGATGAGCCGCCCCAGCACCGGCATCACCACATGGGCATAGATGCTGAAGAGTTGCTTCATGGGGAAGCGCACCGGCGTGCTGAGCTCCACGATGAGCAGATGACCGCCTGGGCGCAGTACCCTGCACATCTCCCTGAGGCCCGCATCGAGGTCGCTGAAATTGCGCACGCCATAGGAAGATGTCACGGCATCGAAGGAGGCATCAGGGAATGACATGTGGGTGCAGTCCTCCCTACGGAAGGTGATGACATCCGTCAGTCCGGCCTTCCTGACCTTCTGCCTGGCCACCTCCATCATGCCGTCGCTGATGTCGGCCCCCACTATGCGGCGGGGATGGTTGCGGCGTGCCTGCATAATGGCCAGGTCGCCTGTGCCTGTGGCTATGTCAAGCACCTCCTGGGGAGCGAACTTCCCCAGCGCGTCGATGGCCTTTCTGCGCCAGCGGCGGTCGATACCCAGCGACAGGCTATGGTTGAGCAGGTCATAGGAATGTGCTATGCTGTTGAACATGCGCTCCACCTGCTCGCGCTTGTCGGTGGAGTTGTAGGGCTTCACGCCCTCGGCCTTGTACATGATGGTTGTGTGTGTCGCTATATTATATAATGTGTAGTCTGTGTCCTGGAAAAGGAGAGAGGGCACGGCGAGGCCAAGCCCCGCCATGCCCCCTCAGCCTGTGTGCCTTACTTGCCGTACTGGTTGAGCCAGGCGGTCACGTTCCTCTCGATGCGTGCGGCGATGTCTCCCTCGGCATCGGCAGGCTGGAACTTCTCGCCCACGATGTGCTCATAGAGTTCGATGTAGCGGTCAGCCACGCTCTGGGCATACTCGTCGGTTATCTCGGGCATCACCTGTCCGGGCTGGTTCATGAAGTTGTGCTCGATGAGCCACTGGCGCACGAACTCCTTGCTGAGCTGCCTCTGGGGCAGTCCCTGCTCAAACTTCTCCTCGTAGCCATCGGCATAGAAGTAGCGGCTGCTGTCGGGCGTGTGTATCTCGTCGATGAGTATCACCTTGCCGTCACGCTTGCCAAACTCATACTTGGTGTCCACCAGGATGAGCCCCTTCTTCGCGGCTATCTCGGTGCCCCGTGCAAAGAGGGCGCGGGTGTACTGCTCCATCTGCTCATAGTCCTCGCGGCTCACGATGCCCTGCGCGATAATCTGCTCGCGGCTGATGTTCTCGTCATGTCCCTCCTCGGCCTTGGTGGTGGGGGTGATGATAGGCTCGGGGAACTTCTCGTTCTCACGCATGCCCTCGGGCAGCTTCACACCGCACAACTCGCGGCAGCCAGCCTTGTACTCCCTCCAGGCCGAGCCCGTCAGGTATCCGCGTATGATCATCTCCACGCGGAAGCCCTCTGCCTTGAGTCCCACAGTGACCATGGGGTCCGGAGTGGCCAGTTTCCAGTTGGGAACGATATCGGCTGTGGCATCCAGGAACTTGGCGGCAATCTGGTTGAGCACCTGCCCCTTGAAGGGGATGCCCTTAGGCAGCACCACGTCGAAGGCCGAGATGCGGTCAGTGGCCACCATCACCATCAGGTCGTTGTTGATGTCATACACGTCGCGCACCTTGCCGTGGTACACGCTCACCTGCCCTGGCAGGTGGAATTCTGTTTTGGTTAGAGCTTTCATGCCTAATATGTTTATTTAATGGGAATGTTCTGTTTCGGCACCCGCCTCAGCGCACATAGACCTTCTTGACAGCGGTCTGCTTGGCCGTGATGGCCTTCACCACATAGATGCCTGTGGGCAGTCCGTTCACGTCCAGGTTGTCGGTGTCATCGGCACTGTCCATCAGTTGGCCCATGGTGTTGAAGACCTGCAACTGCCTCACCGGCATGCTCGTGCTGAGTGTCCATCCGTCCAGTTCTATCTCCACGGCATCCTCGGCGATGTCCTCAATCACGTCGGCAATGTCGATGTACATGGGTGCGAACTCATTGCCGTAGCGGTCAAGTACGCACACGGCAAACTGGTATCCGTCGGTGTACTCCTCTGGAATCTGGTAGGAGTTGGTATAGGTCACGCCCAGGAGATAGTCGGCCAGGATGCCTCCCGCCGTGCTCCGCTCCACGTCAGTGGACGTCTTGTCGGTCGGGATGGCATAGATGCTGTAGCGCATGTGGTCCACGGCCTTCCAGTGGAGTTGCTTGCCGTCAGAGACCAGGCTGTCCACCTGTCCCTGCTCCTCGTGCTCCTTCCAGTCGATGGCAGGCGTGAGGGCGGGGTGCTGGAACTTGTTGGCCTTGAGCCACTCGCCCAGCCCCTTGGCCTTCTTGCCATCAATGTCACAGGCTGAGTAGAAGATGGCTCCGGGGGCGGCCGTCTTGGTATAGGTGCGGGAGTACTGCACCTGCTTGCCCACCTCCTGCCAGTCGGCGGTGGTGTTGCTTGACTGCAGGAACGTGAGCGAGTGGCTGGCGTAATGGTGGCGGCCAAACTTCTTGGCCACCTTGGACCACCACTGTGTCATGGGGCCAAAGGGATTGGTCTTGTGGTCAGTCTTCCAGTAAAGCTGTGGCGATATGTAATCGATCGTGCCCTCCTCCAGCCAGGCCACGGGGTCAGAGAAGATGCCGTTATACTGCCAGTCGCTGCCCTTGGGGATGGGCTCCACGCCATGCTTCTTGGCCACGGCAGGGTCAGAGCAGGCGGCTCCAGCGGGCGAGATGCCGAACTTGATGCTGGGATTGACTTCCTGTATCATGTTGTACACGTCACCCACCATGGCGTTGATGTTCTCGCGCCGCCAGTCGGCAAAGGAGAGTGCCGTGCCCGAGTTCTGCCAGTCGGGATAGTCCTCGGCCGTGTCATTGGCAGGCATCCCACTGGGGTAGAAGTAGTCGTCAAAGATGATGCCGTCGATGTCATAGCCCTCTATCATCTCGCGGCAGACAGCCACGATGCGCTCGCGGGTGGCATCCAGGGCGGGGTTGAAGATGACCTCGCCATTGTGCGAGATGAGCATGTTGCGGCTTATGAGGTCCTTGTCATACTTGGTGGTGTGGTCAGCGTCGGTGCTCTTCTTCCACCGATAGGGGTTGACCCACGCGTGGCATTCCATGCCGCGCTTGTGACACTCCTCCACCACAAACTGCAGGGGGTCCCAGTACAGTCGAGAGCCACGGGTGCCCGAGAAGAATGCCGACACGGGCTCAAGGCTTGACTTGTAGAGGGCGTCGGCCATGGGGCGTGTCTGGAAATAGACAGCGTTGATGCCCGCAGCCTGCAACTCGTCCAGGTAATTCCGCATCTCAGCCTGCTGGTTGCGGCGTATGGCCAGCGACGTGCCCGTCTGGGATGGCCAGTCGATGTTATAGACTGTGGCGAGCCATGCGCCACGCACCTCGCGTTTGACATACTTGTCCGCCGCTGCCAGGGGGCTCAGTGCCGCTGCCAGGAGGACTACAGTGAGTAATGTTTTCCTCATAGAACTATTAGTTTTGTAAGTTAACGTCCGATTGTCTGTGTGCCTCGTCGCGCGCCTCGTCATCCCGGCGGCGGTAGGCCTCCACGATGCGGGTCACCAACTTGTGGCGCACGATGTCCCGCTCGCCCAGCTGCACGAGCCCTATGCCGCGCACCCCCTGCAGCACCTGCAGGGCATCGGCCAGTCCCGAGCGCACGCTGCGCGGGAGGTCGATCTGTGTCATGTCACCCGTCACTATCATCTTGGTGCCCATGCCCATGCGGGTGAGGAACATCTTGATTTGCGCCACAGTGGTG
>CAVKOT010000152.1:0-7332 GCA_963658045.1 Opitutia bacterium UBA4654 | reverse complement strand
ACATCAAGAACCGCGAGGACCTGGAGGCCAGCACCCAGGTGATGCTGGCCCCTGGCAAGGGACGCGGCAAGCACCTCTTCAATGCCATCAACAGTTACCGCGACAGGGTCGTGAGGATGGTCACCGACCAGCAGCAGAGGCAGATCATCAGTGCCAGCCTCTCCACCGAGGTGCCCGCCAAGGCCACCACCCTGGGCAAGAACTGGCAGGAGTACATGTTTGAGAACATGCCCACGGCTGCTGCCGTGACGCTCCTCACCAAGTTGCAGAATGACGTGCGCTATGCCGAGGGCGAGGTGCTGCACGGACTGATAAACAATGTCGATCTGAAGGATATCCGCGTCAACCAGCTCAACGCCTACGTCATCCCGTCCTCGCAGACGGTGGTGCAGGGCGGACGCTTCAGCGCGCAGATTATCATGGCAGCCGTCGATACCACCCGCCGTCCTGCCATCTATGTGGGTGGCCAGCGCATCTCCGGTGACCGGGGAGTGTATGAGACCGTGTGCAACCGCACGGGCGACTTCACGCTCAATGGCTATATCGAGATGCTTGACGGCTCTGGCGAGACCGTGCGGAGGGACTTCCAGCAGAAATACACGGTGGTGGCTCCCAGTGCGACTGTGAGTGCCGACATCATGAATGTGCTCTATGCGGGATATGAGAACCCCATGAGTGTGAGTGTGCCAGGCGTGCCCACCAGCAAGTTGCGCGTGAGCATGACGGGTGGCAACCTCATTCCCAAGGGTGACGGGAAGTACATCGCCAAGCCCACCGAGGTGGGCGGACAGGCCGTGATAACCGTGAGCGCGGACAATGAGGGACGCATCCAGGAGATGGGCAAGTTCAACTTCCGCGTGCGCAAACTGCCCGACCCCACGGCCTTCATCGCCTTCAAGGATGCCAGCGGGGCCGACAGCCACTTCCGTGGCGGTGCGCTCAGCAAGCAGGTGCTCATGAACACGCCGGGCATCGGGGCGGCCATTGACGACGGCCTCCTCAACATCGCCTTCCGCGTGCAGGGCTTCGAGACCGTGTTCTATGACGCGATGGGCAACGCTGTCCCCTACAAGAGCCAGGGCGCGAACTTCTCTGACCAGCAGAAGGGACAGATGCGCACCCTCTCCCGCAACAAGCGGTTCTACATCACCAACATCCATGCCACAGGCCCCGACGGCATCGAGCGCACACTGAGCGGTGCCATGGAGGTCATTGTCAAGTGACTTCGTCACGAGGTTATGAGGTTTTGGGGTTGTGAGGTTTTAAGGTAGGATATGAGATTATGAGGTTGTGAGGCTTTAAGGCATTGGGGTTGAGCGTAAGGTTGCAGGGCAGAGGATTCCTTCTGAAAGCGAAGCGACCGCAAAACCTCATAACCTGGAAGCGAAGCGACCTAAGGATAAGAGTAAAGGTTATGAGGTTGTGAGGCTTTAAGGCATTGGGGTTGAGCGTAAGGTTGCAGGGCAGAGGATTCCTTCTGAAAGCGAAGCGACCGCAAAACCTCATAACCTGGAAGCGAAGCGACCTAAGGATAAGAGTAAAGGTTATGAGGTTGTGAGGCTTTAAGGCATTGGGGTTGAGCGTAAGGTTGCAGGGCAGAGGATTCCTTCTGAAAGCGAAGCGACCGCAAAACCTCATAACCTGGAAGCGAAGCGACCTAAGGATAAGAGTAAAGGTTATGAGGTTGTGAGGCTTTAAGGCATTGGGGTTGAGCGTAAGGTTGCAGGGCAGAGGATTCCTTCTGAAAGCGAAGCGACCGCAAAACCTCATAACCTGGAAGCGAAGCGACCTAAAACATATAAATAAATGTACAATATGAAGCATATATTTCTCCTCTTCTCTGCCATAGCACTGGCGACAGGCATGGCAAGCGCACAGCCAGCCAAGAGGCGCACCACCACTGCGGCAGGCACAGGCCAGAAGACTGCGGTGCAGAAGAAGGGTACTGACCGTGCATCCATGCAGTTCCCCACATCGGCTGGTATGCCCGAGGACGTTGTGTGGAAGCGTGACATATACCGGCAGCTTGACCTCACCAAGGACAAGAACGCCCCCCTCTATTATCCCGTGGAGCCACAGGGCAAGCAGGTCAACCTCTTCACCTACCTGTTCCGCCTTATCCTCACGGGACGCGTGCCCGCCTACACCTACCAGCTCGATGGCAACGAGTCGTTTGAGGAAAAGGACAAACTGGCTGTGAAGGACATGCTGGAGCGCTATGGCATCTACTATGAGGAGAAGGATGGCAAACTGCAGGTGGCCGACAGCGATGTGCCCAGTGCCGAGGCCACACGCTACTACCTCAAGGAGAGTGTCTATCTGGACCAGCGCACGGGCACCTTCAGCACGAGGGTGACAGCCCTGTGCCCCATCCTCATGCGTGGGGCTGACGAGTTCAGCACCGAGGCCACGCCCTACCCCCTGTTCTGGGTAAAGTATAGCGACGTGGCTCCCTGGCTGTCACGACTGCCAGTGATGGGCAGCAACCTCAACAACGTCACCAACATGACGGCCGATGACTACTTCACCATGAACCGTTATGAGGGCAAGATATACAAGACCAACAACCTGCAGGGGCGTGTGCTGGCCAACTATTGCCAGACCGACAGTGCCATGAGCCGCGAGCAGAAGAAGATAGAGAAGCAGCTCACGGACTTTGAGGAGGTGGTGTGGGGACACCGCACCGACTCTACCGACAGCGTGCCGGCTGTGGCCGCCAAGCCCGAGAAGGTGAAGCGCTCAAGCACCCGCAAGGAGACCGCCGTGCAGGCTGGCAGCAGCCGCCGGCGCACTGCCGACACACCCAAGGAGCCCAAGCAGAAGAGCGAGAATGCCGCTCCCAGGGTGAGCGCGCGTCGCCAGCGCAGGTGACTGACCACCCAGGAATGGGAGGTATGCGTGACTGAGACCAGGTCCTGAACCCCAAACATCCACTTGACACATGCCCATGAAACGAATGCCTTTGCTGCTCATCCTCGTCCTGGCCCTGGCCCTTCCTGCCACGGCCAGGCGTGTCATGTGGGGCGCGCAGGTGGGCTGGGATGCCCGCAGGCTGAAGCTCAATTCCGACCTCTTCCGCGTAGATAACCATTCGGGGTGGTTCGTGGGGCCCCAGGCAAGCCTGCAGATGGCCCATGGCCACCTGGCCCTGGATGCCGCGCTGCTCTATGACCAGCGCAACATGGACTTCGAGGAGAGCGAGACAGGTGTGCTCCATGAGAACCGCCTCTCCTATCTGGTACTCCCCCTCAACGTGCGCTACACCTTCCGCATCGGCAAGCCCCTGGGCATCTACATCGCCACCGGGCCTCAGTGGAGGCGGTATCTGCGCCGTGGCCACCACATTCGCCTGGACGATGACATGGACCTGCGCCTGGACCCCAGCACGCTCAGTTGGAATGCCGGACTGGGCATCGAACTCTTCCGCCACCTGCTCGTGGGCTTCACCTACAACTTTGGTATCGATGACGAGTGCTGGAAGAGCTGTCTGAGCGAGCAGATACGCAACTTCGACATCAAGAAAAACTCCTGTCAGGTGAGCCTCACCTGCCTGTTCTGACTCACGTCCGCCATGTCCCAGTATGCTGATGTAGTGCTTCCGCTTCCCATTGGCGAGACCTTCACCTACTCCCTGCCCGCTGCCATGCAGCCGCATGTCCAGGTGGGATGCAGGGTCATCGTCCCCTTTGGCAACCGCAAGATGTACAGTGCCATCATCGTGCGCCTGCATGACACACGGCCCGATTATGCCACCAAGGAGGTGCTGGAACAGGCGGGCGACACCCCGCTGGTGCTCCCCTCGCAACTGCGCCTGTGGCGTTGGATAGCCGACTACTACCTGTGTACCCTGGGCGATGTCTATAAGGCCGCACTCCCTGCCGGACTCAAACTTGAGAGCGAGAGCAGCGTCATGTTTGCCGATGACTTCACCGATGCCGACAGCCTCAGCCCCTCAGAGAGGCGCATCTATGACCTCCTGGAGCAAGACCCCGTGCAGACCCTCGCCTCCCTGCAGAAGCAGACGGGGCTGGCCTCCATCCTCACCATCGTCAACCGCCTGCTTGACAAGGGTGCGGTGCGTGTCAAGGAAGAGGTGCGCCGCACCTACAAGCCACGCACACTGCCCTGTGTGCGCATTACCCAGGAATATTTTGACGAGGCCGCCCTGCGCGGCTTTTTCCTCTCCCTGCCCCGCAAGAGCAAGCAGCAAGAGTTGCTCATGCGATACATGCAACTCTCATCCACAGGCGCGGCCCAGGTGCTGCGCAACTACAGTTTGCTCAAGGATGTGACCCGCGAGGAACTCCTGCAGGACAACACCTTCAGCCCCTCTACACTCAACACCCTCAGGAAGAAGGGTGTGCTGGAGGTGTGGCAGAAACCCATAGGTCGCCTCTCGGAGAGCCACCTGCCCACCGAACTTGTCATGCACCCCTTGAGCCAGGCACAGCAGCAGGCCATGCGGGAGATAGAGGCGGCCTGGCAGTCGAAGTCCGTATGCCTGTTGCACGGAGTCACCAGCAGTGGCAAGACCGAAGTGTATATCCACCTCATACAGAAGGAACTGGAGCGTGGCAGACAAGTTCTGTACCTCCTGCCCGAGATAGTGCTCACCACCCAGTTGACCGACCGCCTGAAGCGTGTGTTCGGTGACCGCCTGGGTGTGTATCATTCCCGTTATCCCGATGCAGAGCGTGTGGAGGTGTATCAGAAGATGCTCTCCGACCATCCCTATGACATCATCGTGGGGGTGCGCAGCAGCATCTTCCTCCCCTTCCGCCACCTTGGCCTCGTCATCGTGGACGAGGAGCATGAGACCAGTTTCAAGCAGCAAGACCCCGCCCCGCGCTACCATGCCCGCAACGCAGCCCTTGTGCTGGCCGCCCAGCAGCAGGCCAAGACCCTGTTGGGGACAGCGACCCCCAGCCTGGAGACCTATCACAACGCCCTCAGCGGAAAGTATGGCCTGGTGAGGCTCACCACGCGTTACCAGGACATCCAGTTGCCTGCCATCCAGGTGGTCGATGTGAAGGAGATGCGGCGCAAGCGGCTCATGTCGGGCCCTTTCTCGCCCCAACTCATCGACCTCATGCGCGATGCCCTGGCCCACCGGCGGCAAGTCATCCTCTTCCAGAACCGACGCGGCTACTCACCCGTGGTGCAGTGCCACGTGTGCGGATGGACTCCCAGGTGCGAGAAGTGTGACGTGACTCTCACCTACCACCAGCGTCTCAGGCAGATGGTGTGCCACTACTGTGGCACTTCCTATCCCGTGCCCCTGCAGTGTCCCGCCTGTGAGAGCAAGGAGATACGTCATGTGGGTTATGGCACCGAGCGCATCGAGGACCAGCTCGCGCAGGCCCTGCCCGGGGCCCGCATAGCCCGCATGGACCTTGACACCACGCGCAGCCGCATGGCCTATGAGCAGATACTGCAGGACTTCCAGCAGGGAAAGACCGATGTGCTGGTGGGCACGCAGATGGTGACCAAGGGACTGGACTTCGAGCGCGTGAGCGTGGTGGGCATCCTGGATGCCGATGGCATGCTCAGCCAGCCCGACTTCCGCAGCCACGAGCGTGCCTTCCAGATGATGGAGCAAGTGGCCGGGCGTGCGGGGCGGAAGGGTGGACAGGGACATGTCATCCTGCAGACGCGTGACGCGCAGTCACCAGTGGTGCACCAGGTGGTGGAGCATGACTACCAGGCCATGTATGAGGCGCAGATGGAGGAGCGCACGCTCTTTAACTATCCGCCCGTCTGCCATTTGGTGAGCGTGTATCTGAAGCACCGTGACGAGCGTGTGCTTGATGCCCTGGGCAGGGACATGGCCGGACTGGCCCGGCGTGTCTTTGGCGAGCGTGTACTGGGCCCAGACACGCCCCCTGTGGCACGTGTGCAGTTGATGTACATAAGAAAGGTGCTTGTCAAGATAGAACTCACGGCCTCGATGAGCGAGGCGCGCGCCCGCTTGCGGCAGATACAGCAGTATCTGCTGGCACAGCCCCAGTACAAGAGCGCGCAGGTATATTACGATGTGGACTGACAAAAATGTGTTTTTACTCGACCATAATCATAAAATCATGCCAAAGTTCACAGCTTGTTGCAGCGTGGCTCTTGCCTATAGCATAGCCTTTCTCCTGATGTTCAATGCGTATGACAACGCTCTGCGCAGGCGGTCATGTGCATCGAGAAGGAGGGTTCGCCAGGTGATGACATTGGGCTTTGCGCATAGCCTCTTGCTCCTGCTCCTGGTATGCTGGCTTCCCGAATATATGACCTATATCATCCCAGCCGCGTTTTCCTTGGTGCTGGCAGAGTATAGGATAGCCAGCGCGGGCAAGGACACGGACGAATCTCTGACGAGCCACAAGAAGAAAGAACCGCTCACATGACTTAGTCCGATGGGTGGACAATAGGGCTGACAGCGGCTTGCGCGTGCTGATGACAGGCCAGGACATCCTTGGTATGGCATAATCAACGAGGGGGTTGCATCGCCATGGCGTGCAACCCCCTCGTGTGTGACTTCCCTGTGTTCTCGTGCCTCCTCATCCTTGGGCGGCGGCCTCCTCATCCTTGGCGGCAGCCTCCTCGGGCTTCTTCACCTCGTCGGGATACTGCACCCGCGTGTGGTAGATGGTCTTGAGTTTGGACTTGAACACCTCCTTGGCAATCTCTATCTCGCGGAAGGTGATGGGACACATCTTGAAGTAGCCCTCCCTCACTTGCCCGTCGATAATCTTGTCCACCAGCGCGCTCACACTCTCCTCGGTGTATTCCGGCAGACTGCGTGACGCGGCCTCCACGGCATCGGCCATCATCAGAATGGCCTGCTCCAGCGTGCTGGGGTTAGGACCGGGATAGGTGAAGAGTTTGGGGTCAGGCTCGCGGTCGGGGTACTTGTTCTTATAGGAGATGTAGAAGTACTTGACCATGCTGGTGCCGTGATGCGTGGCGATGAAGTCCTTGACTGCCTTGGGCAGCTTGTACTTGTCGGCCAACTTTAGGCCATCGGCCACATGGCGTATGATAATCTGTGCACTCTGCTCGAATGGCAGGCCGTCATGCGGGTTCACGCCAGACTGGTTCTCAGTAAAGAATACCGGGTTTTCCAGTTTGCCTATGTCGTGATACAATGCTCCCGTACGCACCAACTGGCTCTTGGCCATGAGGTTGTTGGCCACCTCGGCAGCCAGGTTGGCCACCTGCATGCTGTGCTGGAAGGTGCCCGGTGCCTCCTCTGAGAGTCGGCGCAGGACGGTGTTGTTGATGTTGGAGAGTTCGACGAGCGTCACGTTGGACGTAAATCCGAAGATACGCTCGACGGGAATCAGC
>CAVKOT010000151.1:0-7357 GCA_963658045.1 Opitutia bacterium UBA4654 | reverse complement strand
CACAGGGACAGGGCATTTTCCTGCACAGCGGAGAGTCACTCGTGGTGCCCGCATGCATGAAGCACGTGACACTGATACCAGACGGACAGTGCAAACTGCTGGAGAGCGGAGTGCTGTAAATCAGACTGAACAGGCATGTACAGATAAAAAACTGCTACATCCTGGCTGTTAAATAAAATAAAAGAAGTACCTTTGTGCAGACGCGGGTTCACTAATTCCGCCCTGCCCAATGGTACTTCACATTATATCCATCATACCACCACTGGCCGCCTTTGCCTATTGCACATGGAAACTTCTGGGCAAGGGTGATACCAAGAAATGGCTGCGCGTGTGCCTGTTTACGGTATGTGCCCTGCTTACAGCCATCACCTATCACACGTCTTGCCTGGGATGTATGCCCGCATTCCCCTTCTCCACATTTCTTGCCAACACGATAATCCTCTCCCTCATCCCACTCATGTATGTCATTGTGAGCCGACAGTTCTCACTCCCCTTCATGGACCAGTACTTTCTGTGGATTGTGGGATTTATCGTCATAGCACTGCCCTACCAGGTGTGCCAGTTGATGTATCCCCTGCCCGAACTCATGCCCGAGCACTGGGGCAACAACATGCTCATGCTGTCGTTCAACGCCCGCAGCACTGTGACCATCAGCCCCATAGGACTGGTCATCTTCCTGCAAACGTGCATGGCCAGCTTTAGGATAGCACTCATGTACCAGACCGTGATGCACAGGCGGTTTATGCTGACCAGGAAGATAAAGTTGTTCCTGCTCCTGGTGGCCACCACCACCATGCTGCTCATCATGCTTGCACTCACTCCACAGCAGGCTCAAAGGAACATCGTGAATGCATGGATTATCCTGGTGTCCATTGCCCTCATTGTCACCACATGGCTCCTGGTACTGCCTAACATGACCCAGGAGGATATCGCACTCACCGATGAGAGTGAGAATCCCGTGAAACTGTCAGACAACTCCATGTCATCGCTGGCTGCCGGCCTGCATTACCTCATTGACAAGGAGAAGATATACCTGCAACCCGCATTGAAGGTGGACCAGGTGGCACGCACACTTGGCACCAACCGCACTTATCTGTCACGTGTGGTCAGGAGCGAGTATGACAAGACCTTCCCGCAACTCATCATCACCCTGAGAATCGAGGAGGCCAAGCGGTTGCTGAAGAATGAGCCGAAAATCAAGATAAACGAGGTGGCCATGAGATGCGGCTTCAAGAACTCAAGCGTGTTTGGCAAGGCCTTCAAGGAGGAGACGGGTGCCACCCCGCTGGACTGGCGCAGAAATCCCGACGGAAAGTCTGCCCAGCCCTATCCCATACAGGACACTCCTCCCGAGGCTGCCGTTATTTGAGTTTGCTGTTCTTGGCAAACTCACGACGTGCCTTCTCAAACATCTTTTGGAATGACTCGTCGGCCCACAGGCGTGCAAAGGTGACACTGCCCATCACGCGCCCCATATCCACATCACTCTGGTAATGAAATCCCACAATGACGCGGCTCTGTCCCAGTTCGTAGGCCACCTTCATAATCTGCTCGGTGTGGTCTGGGTCAAGAGCCGTGAGGGTGAGGCCCACCAGCCATGAGACATGAGTGTGCCCTGAGGGATAACTGGTGAAGTCCTGGGCATTCTCGTGCTGGGGCACGCTGGTGGCCTCCTTAAACTGCTGGTAGGGGCGCACACGGTGGAAATACCGCTTGGCACTGGCACCAGCCTGCTGCTCTGTAAGATGCAGGCGGGAGATGAGACGATAGAGTTCGGGATAAGTGTCAGGAGTCATCTCACGCCCCATTACCGCGCCAAAACGCTCCATGAAATACCTGGCACCCAAGTTGGCATCGGCCACAGCCTGTTTGCCACGCTCGGTGTCGCGCACAGACTTTCCCCACTGGTACTGCGTCCAGTCATCATAGAAGCGGGCATCGGTGAGGGAGGGAGGAGCGGGGATGACATTCTCCATGTGGGGAGCCTGGTCGGTGGTGTAGAAGGGGGTGAACTTCTCTTCGGTAACGCTCTTCTGGGCCAAAGCGGCCACAGAGCACAGCACAGCGGCTGCCATCAATGATTTTCTCTTCATGCGTCTTATATTCTTGTTGGATATTGTGTTGGACAAGGAAACTTTGCACATGCCTGCCAGTCCCACGCACCAGCAGGCGTATGGGACTGGCAGGCGTACAGCAATGCTCATTTCAGAGTGAAAGTCTTTCTCAGACGGAGGTTGTCGGAGGCATTGCCCACCAGAGCCTCAAACTTTCCAGGCTCGGCCTTCCATGCCGATGTGGACTCGTCATAGTAACTGAGTGCCTCACGACCCACGGTGAGTGTAACATCACGACTCTCGCCAGGCTGCAGACTCACCTTGTGGAAACCCTTGAGTTCCTTGTAGGGGCGATCCACTGATGACTTCACGTCATGGATATAGAGTTGCACCGTCTCGGCTCCTGCACGCTTGCCCGTGTTGGTGACCGTGACCGTAAAGGTGATGGTACCATCCTGGTCCATCTCCGTCCTGTCGGAACGCAGGTTGGTGAGTGTGAATGTGGTATAGCTCAAACCGTGTCCGAAGGCAAAGAGGGGATGGGTCTTCTCCTTGTCAGCCCAACGATACCCCACATAGATACCTTCCTTGTATTCCTCATCGATAATGTTGCCTGGCGTCTGGGCACCACCCTCCTTACGCCAAGTGCCGGGATAGGTGTCAAGTGCATGTGCGCCCACCTCGCTGAGCGAGGACACCCAGGTGTATGGCAACTTGCCACTGGGATTGACATCGCCAGTGAGCACAGAGGCCAGGGCATGACCAGCCTCGGAACCAATGAACCATCCCTGTACGATGGCGGGTACCTGTGATTTCCAGGGCATGGCCACAGGGTTGCCCGAGATGTTGACATAGACAAAGTTTCTGTTGGCCTTTGCCAGTGCCTCGATGACCTTGTCCTGGCCATAGGGCAGGCCATAGGACTTGCGGTCATGCCCCTCACAGTCCTGGTAGTCACTCTTGTTGAGTCCGCCGAACATGATTACGTAGTCGGCCCCACGGGCCTTTTCCACGGCCTCGGCTATCAGTTCGTCAGGCGTGCGCTTGTCATTGAGATCCTGGCCTGTGGTCACTCCATTGTAGTTGCCAGTCACATCCCCCACATAACCACGCGCATAATCGACCTGGATATTCTCCTGGGCCAGGCGTTCTCTCAGTCCGTCCAAAGGAGATACCTCCCGCTGAACCTTCAGTGAGGAGCTGCCCCCGCCCACAGTCATCATCTTGATGGCATTCTCGCCTACCACCAGCACACGCCTGGCGGTGGCTGTATTTATGGGCAGCACACCCCGCTCATTCTGCAAAAGGACTATGCCCTCCTGGGCCACTCTCCTGGCTGTCTCATAATGAGACTCGGAACAAAGGAAGCCGTGGGGACGGTGGCCATTCATGGTGGTGCGGTAGAAGAGACGCAGCACACGCCGCACCTTGTCATCAAGCTCGCGGGTACTGTATTTGCCCTCCTGGATACCTTTTATATAAGGAAGGGCCAGGAAATAATTGTCATAGGCATTGCTGGCACCCATGGTGAGACCATTAGTCCAGGAACCGAACTCCATGTCGAGGCCGTTTCTCACGGCTTGGTCTGTGTCGTGGGCACCTCCCCAGTCACTCACCACCACACCGTCAAAGTGCCAGTCACGCTTCAGAATTTGGTTGAGTGTCCACTGGTTGTGGCAGTTATGCTCATCCTTGTAGAGATTGTAGGCACCCATGATGGCCCATGACTTGCCCTGCTGTATGGCCGCCTTGAAGGCGGGCAGGTATATCTCGTGCAGGGCACGGTCGCTCACGATGACATTCACCTGGTGTCGATACTCCTCGTCATTGTTGAGACAATAGTGCTTGACACAGGCCGAAACACCCTTGGACTGCAGTCCCTGTATGTAGGGAACCACTATGGTGGAGGACAGATAGGGGTCCTCACCCATATACTCGAAGTTACGCCCATTGAGGGGAGTGCGCAGGATGTTGACTCCAGGACCCAGTATCATGTCCTTGCCACGGTAAAGGGCTTCCTCACCAAGTGCCTCGCCATAGAGGCGGGCCATCGCGGGATTCCAGGATGCGGCCAGGCATGTGAGTGCGGGGAAGGCCACACAGGAGTCGTTGGTCTGTCCTGCCTGCTCCCACTCATCCCAAAGCACATCGGGGCGCACA
Source organism: Opitutia bacterium UBA4654 (assembly GCA_963658045.1). Taxonomy (GTDB): domain Bacteria; phylum Bacteroidota; class Bacteroidia; order Bacteroidales; family Bacteroidaceae; genus Physcousia. The sequence goes on along the minus strand of CAVKOT010000151.1, from coordinate 3,143 downwards.
CCATGAGGGCCGTCATCAGTCCAGAAGTCAGGGAAGCCCAGTCGTGGAATGCCTGCCGAGGAAAACTTGCTCTGGGCGTGTATCACACGTATCTTCTCCTGCAGGGTCATGCGTGAGAGGGCGTCATCGATACGTTCCTCCACGGACTTGCTGTCGTCAAGGTATGCAGGCACGCTCTGCTGTGCCCGCGACATGATGGTTGCCACAATTGACAACACACCACATAGGATAATGCGTTTCATATTCTGTTGCTTATAGATTAGTAGTCTCCTGGGGCTGGATGCCCATTGCCCGGACATCTGCCCACTTGGAACTGTTGCGTGAGATGCCAGGGATTACCTGACCTTGAGCCCCATGGACTTGATATAGCCCTTCTGAGGAATGCAGTGGTCCTGGCGGGCATTCTGAACAAACTGCATGAGCAGTTGCCTGGCTTGCTGCTGGTCAGGACGAGCCTTGCGTATGGCAGCGAAACTGCTTCGGTCGGACTCAGAGAACCTCACAATGACGCTGTCCCATTGCTCCGGCTTGACAATGCCCATCATGCAGGACCCCCCCACCTTCTTGTAAGGCCAGAAGGTGTAGCCGATGTTGGCATCCCTCATGGTCTTGCAGAAGCGTGCCTGCCACTCGTCGCTGTTGTGACCTATCTCGCCCATGTACATGGGCAGGTGTGTCTTGTCGCGAAACTGAATGAAGTTGTTGATGGCTTCCCTGGTGGGCTCGCCGCCATAGCGGTGGCATGTGTACATAATCTTGCTGTCGAATGTCCAGTCGCTGAAAGGCTCGAAGTTGCCGTTCCACTGGGCACCCCCCAGCAGGATAATGTGGTTGCCATCCACCTCGCGAATGGCCTGTGTGACCCTCTTATACAGAGGCTCCAACTTGCGGTTGAGCTCTGCCTGCAGTTCGCGGCTGAATGTGGTGGCGATAGGCTCGTTCATCAATTCATAACCCAGGATGACGGGCTCGTCCCGATAACGCAAGGCGATGGCCTTCCAGATGTCACAGAACAACTTTTGGCTGGCCTCGCTCTCGAAGAGCCAGGGATAAGCGTAGCCATTGTCAATATTGTCGCCCGTCTGTCCACCAGGGCAGTCGTGCATGTCAAGGATAAGATGCAGGCCATAGAGATGGCACCATCCGATGACCTTGTCTATCATGCGAAATCCCTCACTGGCATCATTCCTGCCCATATAGTCCTCGTTGGTGAAGAGTTTGTAGTTGAAGGGGAGGCGTATGGTGTTGGCTCCCGTCTGCTTGATAAAGGCAATATCCTCGGCCGTGATGTAGTTGTCCTTGAACGCCTGCCAGAATTCGCGGGCAAAGTCAGGGCCAGCCAATTGGCACACCATATCATTGATCATCCACTCGCAGTTGGTCTTCTTGAAGTCAAACATGTAGCCCTCTGGATTGAGCCAGTTACCCAGGTTGGTGCCCACGATGAAGAGCTTTTTCCCATTCTGGTCAATGAGGTTCTCACCCTGAATGGTCACGAACTCGCTTTCTTCTCTCTCTGCAGCACTCCCCCCCATGCTGCCCAGCAGCAAGAATAGGGATGCAATTAGCAATTTGCTTGTTTTCATTTGGATTAGGATAAAAGTTGTTATTGCATCTCCTGATAATGTTGTATGTCCTTAATATAGCAAGATGGGAACTGCCCCCTACTCGCCCCAGTTGCTTCTGTCGAGGTTGCGGTAGCCGATAGCCTCAGACAGGTGTTCGGGCAGGATGTGCTCACTTCCCGCCAGGTCAGCGATGGTTCGGCTTACCCTGAGGATGCGGTCATAGGCCCGTGCCGAGAGCTGCAGGCGGTTCATGGCCTCGCGCAGGAGTGCCATGCCTGCCTCGTCGGGCTGTGCATACTGCCTCATGAGTCGGCTGTTCATCTGGGCATTGCAGTGTATGCCTGGCTCGTTGGCGAAACGCTCCTCCTGTATCTTGCGTGCGGCTATCACACGCTGGCGTATGATGGCGCTGGACTCGCCAGGTGCCGTGCGGCCCCTCTCCTCAAAGGAGAGGGGCGTAATCTCTATCTGCAGGTCGATGCGGTCAAGCAGGGGACCCGATATCTTGTTGAGATACTTGACTATCTGGCCTGGCGTGCAGCAGCATGCCTTGGTGGGATGATTGTAATAGCCGCACGGACAGGGGTTCATCGAGGCCACAAACATGAAGGAGCAAGGGAAGGTGACGCTGTACTTGGCACGAGAGACATTGATGACCCTGTCCTCAAGTGGCTGGCGCAAGACCTCCAGCACGGAACGCTGGAACTCTGGCAACTCATCGAGGAAAAGTATGCCGTTATGGGCCAGAGAAATCTCTCCTGGCTGTGGATTGGTGCCTCCTCCCACAAGTGCCACCTGCGAGATAGTGTGGTGGGGAGCACGGAAGGGACGCTGTGCCATGAGCGAACAGCCTGCGGGCAATGTGCCCGCCACGGAATGTACCTGCGTGGTCTCAAGACTCTCCTGCAGACTGAGTGGCGGCAGGATGCTGGGCATGCGTTTGGCCAGCATGCTCTTGCCACTGCCCGGAGGGCCTATCATTATTATATTATGCCCGCCTGCGGCAGCCACCTCCATGGCCCGCTTGACATGTTCCTGCCCCTTGACATCAGCAAAGTCATAGTCAAACTCACACTGGCGGGCATAGAACTCGCCACGGGTGTCTATGATTGTGGGCTCAAGGAGAGCCGTACCATTGAGGTGATTGACCACCTGGGTAATGTGCCTTACCCCATACACCTTTATCTTGTTGACCACAGCAGCCTCACGGATATTGCCCTCGGGCACAAAAAGTCCCTCGAAGCCCATCTCACGAGCCTTGATGGCCACGGGCAGGGCACCGCGTATGGGCACCAAAGACCCATCAAGGCTGAGTTCGCCCACCATCATATACTTGCCCAGTTGGCTGGTATTCACCTTGTCCTCGGTGGCCAGGATGCCTATGGCCATGGGCAGGTCATAGCCCGAACCCTCCTTGCGGATGTCAGCAGGAGAGAGGTTGATGGTAATCTGTCGTGTGGGGAAGGTGTAGCCACTGTTCTCTATGGCAGCCAGGATGCGCTCATGGCTCTCCTTGACCGCATTGTCAGGCAGTCCCACGAGCACAAACCTCACTCCCCGTGTGGCATTGACCTC
>CAVKOT010000150.1:0-7399 GCA_963658045.1 Opitutia bacterium UBA4654 | reverse complement strand
GATGACCAGTACCTGGTCTATTATGCCTGCGCCCTCTGGGGCAACGGCACCCGCACGGGCATAGGCGTGGCCACAGGCACCTCCCCCACCAAGTTTACCGACCGTGGCCGCCTGTTCCGCAGCTCGGAGATTGGCGTGCACAACAGCATAGACCCCTGCTATGTGGAGGAGTTCGACAAGAAGTACCTCGTGTGGGGCAGTTTCCACGACCTCTATATAGCCGAGCTCACCGATGACGGCCTGGCGATCAAGGACTTCAAGAAGAAGAAGAAACTGGCCGGAGGGGCCTTCGAGGGTGTGATGATATACAAGCGCGGCACCTACTACTACCTGTTCGCCAGTGTGGGAAGTTGCTGCGAGGGGGTGAACAGCACCTACCGCACGGTGGTGGGACGCTCCACCAACATCATGGGCCCCTATGTCAACAGGCAGGGCGGCAGCCTGATAGACAACAATTACACCACCATCATCCAGGGCAATGACGCATGGAAAGGCACGGGCCACAACAGCGAGATTGTCACCGATGATGCCGGGCAGGACTGGCTGCTCTATCATGCCTACAGTGCCACCACGCCAGGCAACGGCCGCGTGCTCATGCTGGACAAGATCACATGGGGCCGCGACGGCTGGCCCAGCGTGGGCGACGGTACACCGAGCACCACCGAGCAGGAGGGGCCAGTCTTCTACAAGGGCAACGGAGCCAACGTGACCTATAAGTTCAAGAACACCGACCTCTCCAAGAGTGCCTGGCAGGGGTGGAAGATGTCCAGCCAGGGCAGCGCGGAGCCCGCCTCTGGCAAGGGCTCGGCATTCATGCCCCTGGCCATAGCCAGCGAGGGTGCACACTTCGACGCATCACAGTCGGTGGGCAAACTTGCCAATGGCATCTATGAGTTGAAGTTCAATGGCTTTGCCACCGCAGGCAGCGTTGACTGCTACCTCAACGGCTTTGCCACTCCCGTCAACAACCCCACCGCCAGCGGCACGACCCCGTCCAACTCCGAGAAGCTGCTCTCGACCCAGATACTGCGCGGCCATTATGCCCAGAGTGCATACGGCATCGTCACCGACGGCACCCTGACCATCGGGGTGCGCACGCGCAATCCCCTGGTCAGCGGCGAGCGGTTCTGCCTGTCCAACGTGCAGGTCATCTACCGCGACAATGACCGCCGCGCCCAGGACTCCCTGTGGGTGAATGTCAACAGGCAGGCCGATGCGCTGGCATCCAGCGGGCGCACCTTCTTCCGTGGCTACACGTCACGCCTGGCGGAGTACCACACCCTGGCCCAGGCTACCGAGGACTCCGTGACCAGTTACAAGTACCTGCTGAGCAGTTGCCTCACCCTGGACAGCATACAGTCCAGCATGGCCCTCTATGACTCGCTGCGCACTGCCGTCACCGGCATGCAGGCACAGGTGGATGCCGCCAGCGCACAGGGATATGCCAGCGAGGAGGCCCTGCGCACCCTGGCCGAGGCACAGGGCGTGCTCGCCGAGGCCAATTATGACGCGCGACAGACCGAGGACCTGCTCTCCCGCATGGCACAGGCCCTGCATGACATGGAGTATGCCTACCAGCAGGGTGACGGCTCCCGCGACAATCCCTATGTGATTATGCGCCCCGCGCAGCTCGACCACATGCACGACGTGCTCGTCAAGGAGCAGATGGTTTACTTCGTGCTCGGAGCCGACATCGACATGGCAGGCTACAACTGGAAGCAACTCAACACCCAGGAGAACAACTACAAGTACCAGATAAGCCTGGACGGACAGGGGCACATCATCAGCAACCTCACCCCCGACGGCACGAAGCACAACCCCAGTTTCTTCGGTGTGCTGTGCGGCGAGTGCCGCAACGTGGGCTTCCTCAATGCCCATGTCGAGAGCAGCGTGAGCACCTGCGCCATCCTGTGCGGCTACATGGGACACAGCACCTTCAAGGATGCCGGGGGCAACCTCTTGCCCGTCATCGTGGAGAACTGCTACTTTGAGGGCAGCGTCTCAGGCAAGGGCTACATAGGGGCCATAGGCGGCACGCTCAACTACTCACCCATCACCATACGCAACTGCTACAGCAATGTGCAGGTCAATGGCTCGGGCACCATCGGCAACTATGGCGGCGGCATGGTGGGCCGCGTGCGCTCCGCGCTCACCATCGAGCGCAGTTACACAGCCGGCGAGGTGACAGCCTACACGGCGGGCGGTGTGGTGGCAGGCGGACAGAACTCCTCCACCCCGGCCAGCCTGTACAGCAATGTCATGGCCTGGAACAGCAGTGTGACGGGCAACACAGCCAGCCCCCTGGGCGGCATCACCGAGGCTGACCAGCAGGAGGGGACACTCTATGCGGCCAGCATGAAGGTCAACGGCGAGGAGGTAGAGGGCGGCCAGAGTGCCGACGAACTGCGCCAGGCAGCCGCCTCATGGGGCGCGCCCTGGCACTCTGACCCCACTGCCGGCAATGGCTATCCCATCCTGGAGTGGCAGTACCAGCGCGGTGACTACCGCCAGAAGTGCGGCTTCCCCCTGTCCGACGGCATCATATCCACCCCATCGGCAGGAGAGCGTGACGGCCAGGCCACCTATGACCTGCAGGGCCGCCGCGTGCTCTCGCCCACCCACGGACTCTACATCGTCAATGGCAAGAAGGTGCTGGTCAAGTAACGGCACCCGCCCATTCACCCCAACCTAATGAATCACATGACTATCACAGACCTCATCAAGCACCACACCCGGCAGTTTGCACTGTCGGGTGTGCTGGTTCTCGCCGCCCAACAGAGCGTGGCGCAGACCACCCAGCCCACACTCTTCCTCATCTCCAACAGCCACCTGGACACCCAGTGGAACTGGACCGTGAAGACCACCATCAATGACTACGTGCACAAGACCATGACGGAGAACATGGCACTGATGGACAAGTACCCGGCCTTCATGCTCAACTACGAGGGAGCCATCAAGTACATGTGGATGAAGGAGTACTACCCCACGGAGTATGAGCAACTGAAGTCCTACATCTCCAGCGGACGCTGGCATGTGAGCGGCATGTCGGTCGATGCCAGCGACGTGATGGTGTCCTCGGCCGAGAGCATCCTGCACAGCATGCTTTATGCCAACCGCTTCTACCAGCAGGAGTTCGGCGTGCGGGGCGGCCATGACATCATGCTTCCCGACTGCTTTGGCTTCTCCTATGCCCTGCCCACGCTGGCGCGCCATGCCGGCATCAAGGGTTTCCACACCGCCAAACTGGCCTGGGGGGCTGCCTCCTATGACCGCCTGGCACCCTTCGGGGTGTGGCAGGGAGTGGATGGGAGCCAGATATACGGCATCTACAAGCCTGGAGCATACGATACCCACGAGGACTACAACAAGGACCTCACCACCGACCAGGGCATCCTGAAGGCCGCCCAGGCCAACGCCTCGGCCTATGGCGTGCCTGCCGTGTTCCGCTATGTGGGCCCCAGGAGCGACCATGGGGGCGGCCTGCAGGACAAGTCTGGGAGCACGGGCGAGAACACGCCCTACTGGCTCAACCTCAGTGCACAAAAGGGGGATGGCGACCTGCGCGTGGTGCTTGCCACACCCGACGAGTGCATGGACTACCTCGACAGCCTGCGCAATGACAAGTTCCAGGTGTGGGACGGCGAGCTCCCCATGCGTTCCCATGGCGTGGGCAGCTACACCAGTTGGGGACTGCTGAAGCGGTGGAACAGGAAGACGGAACTCCTGGCCGATGCTGCCGAGAAGGCCTCGTCGCTCTCCCACTGGCTGGGAGCCCGGCCCTATCCCGCCCAGCAGCTGCGTGACGCATGGGTGCGGATGCTCTGGCAGCAGCACCACGACGGCATCACCGGCACCTCCATCCTGGCCGCCAACGACATCTCATACAATGAGTATTACCTGGCCAACAAGCAGTTTGCCCAGGAACTGCGCGCCTCGGTGGGTGCCATCACCGCGCTGATGGACACCCAGGCAGAGGGCCTTCCCCTGGTGGTCTATAACCCGCTCTCACAGGAGCGCACCGATGTGGTGGAGGCCGAGGTGGACTGCGCGTCCGAGCCCGGAGGAGTGCGCGTGTTCGGCCCAGATGGCCAGGAGGTGCTCTCACAGGTGCTCTCCTATGACAGCAAGTCCCACCGCCTGCGCCTCCTCTTCGCCGCCACGGTGCCCTCACTGGGCTGTGCCGTGTATGACATACGCATGGGCGAGCCCTCACAACTCACCTCCACACTCACGGTAAACGCCTCCACCAGGCAGATGAGTGACGGACGCTACCGTGTCACGGTGGGTGCCCATGGCGATGTGAGCCAGGTGTATGACCTGGAGCACAAGCGCGCGCTCCTGAGCCCGGTGCGCCAGCAGATGATCTACGACCACGAGGACACCTGGCCCGCATGGGAGGTGAGTTACACCGACATCTGCCGCTCGCCCTCGGCCCTGCTGGGCAGCGGGGCACAGGTCACCCTGGTGGAGGACGGCCCGCTGCGCAAGTCGTTCCGCGTGGAGCGCAGCCAGGCAGGCAGCACCTTTGTGCAGTACATACGCATGACAGCCCTCTCCCACCGCATCGACTGCGTCAACGAGGTGGACTGGCAGACTCAGGAGCGGATGCTCAAGGTGCAGTTCCCCTTCACCTTCAGCAACAACAAGGACACCTATGACATCTCCCTGGGCACCATCGCACGCGGCACGCGCACCGCAGACTGCTATGAGGTGCAGGGACACCAGTGGGCCGACCACACGTCCACCAGCGGGCAGTACGGCGTGTCGATACTCAACGACTGCAAGTACGGATGGGACAAGCCCGACGCGCGCACCCTGCGCCTGACCCTGCTGCACACGCCCTCATGCGGCAACTATACCCACCAGGCCAACATGGACATGGGGCCCAACCACTTCACCTACTCCATCCTGCCGCACGACGGTGGCTGGAGCCAGGAGACACAGAGGGAGGCCGCACGGCTCAACCAGCCGCTCCTGGCCTTTGCCGCACCCGCCCACACCGGCGCGCTGGGACGCACCGTGTCGCTGGCCAGACTCAACACCGACAGCGTGAGCATCAAGGCCCTGAAGCGGGCCGAGGACTCTGACGAGCTCATCGTGCGCCTCTATGAGTGGACGGGATGTGACCAGCAGGACGTGCGCGTCACCTTCCCCGCCCCCATCGAGTCGGCCCGCGAGGTGAACGCACTGGAGGAGGAGGTGGGGCCCGCCACCTTCCACGACAGCACACTCACGCTCAGCATGGGCCGCTACCAGCCCCACACCTTTGCCGTGAGGCTCAAGAGCCCCTCGCTGCAGCCCGACACCACAGCCCTGTGGGGCACGCCCGTGAGCCTGGCCTACAACGTCGATGTGATGAGCTATGACCAGTCGCGGGGCAATGCCACCAGCATGTTCCCCTATGCCTACCCAGCCGAGGAGGTGCCCGACACGCTCCAGAGCGCGGGAGTCCGCTTCGTGATGGGCGACCGCCAGGACGGCAAGCGCAACGCCCTGCGCTGCAGCGGCCAGGAGATAGCCCTCGCGCCACAGCCTGGCGAGAGCCGCCTGTGCCTGCTGATGGCGAGTGCCTCCGAGCGGGGCAGCAAGGCCCGCGTGGTGATGGGCCAGGACACCACAGTCCTGGAAGTGCCCTACTACACAGGGCGTGTGGGCCAGCCACTCACCTGCACCAACCTTGACGCGCACTACACACGCGACGACGTGGCGCTGGCCATCTCGCATGCCCACTCGGTGAGCGGCAAGAGCAACGAGACCATGCAGTACATGATGGCCTACCGTTACAGCGTGCCCCTGCCCCAGGGAGCCTCATCGGTGCGCATCCTGAGCAATGACTCGCGGCTGGTGCTGCTGGCCGCCACCACCTCGTCCTCACCCATGGACGACCTGCAGGAGGCCACCCCCATCACCACCGAGATAGAGTACCGCGAACTGGGCAGCGCGCGTGCCGACTCCCTGGACCACCGCCTGGTGCCGCGCCGTGTGACAGCCTCGCACCAGAACGGCACCAACGAGGCCGCCGCCAAGGCCAATGACCAGGACTGCACGACCAAGTGGTGCGTGACCTCCAGCCAGAGCCAGACCCCCTGGCTCCAGTACACCTTTGCCCAGCCTGTGGTCATCGACCGCTGGATGGTGCTGGGTGCCGCCTCCGAGAACGGCAACTATGTGGCACGCTCCTTCACCCTCCAGTACCAGGACGAGAGCGGTGCCTGGACCAATGCCGATGCCGTGACGAACAACGTCATCAACAAGTGCGTGCGCTCCATAAGCCCCATCACCACCCAGGCCGTGCGCCTGCAGATAGGGCAGGGCGAGCAGAACGGCTACACCACACGCATCTATGAGTTTGCCGTCTATGGCTGTCTCCAGGAGGAGACTGCCATTGGCGGAGTCGAGGCAGAGCGCACCTCCACAGGCATCACCTATGACCTGCAGGGCCGCCAGGTGGCCCACCCCACCCACGGAATATACATCCGCGACGGCAAAAAGGTGCTGGTTAAGTGAGAGGCACATGGAAGCAAGTCCACAAGGCTTGCTCCCATGTGTCCGAGCGTGAGGCAGCTCGGCGATAGCCAAGGTGCTGATTAAGTGAGTGCAGGAGCGCGCCCCGAAGGGGCAACTCGCCCATAGCCCAGGGCAACGCCCTGGGACAACAAGAAGAACAGGCTGTGCGCCCCGCAGGGGCAAAAGCGACCCTCCCCGGTGCTTTTGCCCTTGCGGGGCGCGCTGGCACAAATATCTGACACCACACAGGACACAGGCCCTGGCCATTGGGTCGCCAGTCCACCCTCGGCCCACCCAATGGCCAACCGGGGATTATCCGCCTGGGAGCCCCCAAAAAGCCTCACACCCCAGGAAAGCCGACTCCCTCCCTAATACCCTCCAACAGGCATTTCTTCCATTCCGCAGGCATCTGGCATATCTTTCTCAATATAAATGCCTAACTTTGCAGGCCATTTGCCCCCCCCTCCATCACCATGGACATTATGGGAGTCAGCACATGGACACCAACAGAAAATATACTGACTAATGGAAAAGAAATCCCCCAACCGCGATGCGCTTGACTTTGCCCGCGAGCCCGTAGGACGGCTCTTCCGCCTCATGTTCCTGCCCACCCTGCTGGGCCTGGTGTCGATGGTGGTGCTCAACATCACCGACGGTGCCTTTGTGGGCCATGGCGTGGGCAGTGACGCACTGGCGGCGGTCAACATCGTCGCCCCGCTCTTCATGCTCACCAGTGGCATCGGACTCATGCTGGGCATCGGCTGCAGCGTGGTGGCCAGCATCCACCTGTCCCATGACAACCAGCACGCCGCCGACCTCAACCTCACCCAGGGCATCCTGGCCAGCGTGGTGATAGGCAGCGTCCTCGGCATCGTGGTGCTGGGCGCACAGG
>CAVKOT010000149.1:0-7428 GCA_963658045.1 Opitutia bacterium UBA4654 | reverse complement strand
ATATATAATGGAGTCGAGCTTCTTGGTGGGGATGCCCAGGAGGTAGCCTATCTTGTTAGGCAGAGAACGGAAGTACCAGATGTGGGCCACAGGCACAACCAACTGGATGTGTCCGCTGCGCTCACGGCGAACCTTCTTCTCTGTAACCTCCACTCCACAGCGGTCACAGACAATACCCTTATAGCGGATGCGCTTGTATTTTCCGCAATGGCACTCATAGTCCTTGGTGGGACCGAAGATGCGCTCGCAGAACAGACCGTCGCGTTCGGGCTTGTAGGTACGGTAGTTGATGGTCTCTGGTTTCAGGACCTCACCATACGAGTTCTCCAGAATCTCTTCGGGAGAAGCCAGGCCAATGGTTATCTTGGTAAAGTTTGTTTTTACCTTTGTTTCTTTCTTAAAAGCCATATATATCCTTTGTCTAAAAGAGTACGTTATTCATTATTCCAGAGTGATACTCAGTCCCAGGCCACGCAACTCATGCAGCAACACATTGAGTGACTCAGGTATTCCGGGAGTGGGCATGGGATCACCCTTGACGATGGCCTCGTATGCCTTGCTTCGGCCTACCACATCATCACTCTTGATGGTCAGGATTTCCTGAAGCACGTGTGATGCGCCGAATGCCTCGACGGCCCACACCTCCATCTCTCCGAAACGCTGTCCACCGAACTGTGCCTTACCGCCCAGGGGCTGCTGGGTGATGAGAGAGTACGGACCAATGCTACGGGCGTGCATCTTGTCCTCGACCATGTGGCCAAGTTTCAGCATATAGGCAACACCCACTGTGGCCAACTGGTCAAATGCCTCACCTGTGGCACCATCGTACAACTGGGTTGAGCAATAGCGGGGCAGACCGGCCTTGTCTGTCCACTCACACAGGTCATCGAGTGTGGCTCCATCAAAGATGGGAGTGGCAAACTTCACACCGAGTTTCAGACCAGCATAGCCAAGCACCGTCTCAAAAATCTGTCCGATGTTCATTCGGGAAGGCACGCCCAGGGGGTTGAGCACGATATCTACGGGAGTTCCGTCGGCCAGGAAAGGCATGTCCTCCTGGCGCACAATCTTGCTGACGATACCCTTGTTACCATGACGTCCAGCCATCTTATCACCCACACCGATTTTACGCTTCTTAGCGATATATACCTTAGCCATCTGAATGATTCCAGAAGGCAGCTCGTCACCGATGGTGATAGCGAACTTCTTGCGCTTCATCTCGGCATCAAGCACCTTGTATTTCTTCAGATAGTTGATAATCAACTGGCTTATCAGCTTGTTGGTGTGCTCGTCTTCTGTCCAGCCACTGAGCTGTACTGCTGTATAGTCAAAGGTGTTGAGCACGCTGGCTGTGATGGGAGCATCCTTAGCAATCAGGTCGGCACCCATATAGTCCTTCACGCCCTGGCTCTTCTTGTCCCTGGTAAGTTCTATCAACTTGTCAACCAGGATGGCCTTCAAGTCCTCAACCTTATCGTTGAACTCCTCATCAATAGCAGCCAGACGGGGCTTGTCCTGCTGCTTGGCAGCACGAGTCTTGACAGCCTTGGAGAAGAGTTTCTTGTCTATCACCACGCCATTCAGTGAGGGACTTGCCTTCAACGAGGCGTCCTTCACGTCACCAGCCTTGTCGCCAAAGATGGCTCGCAGCAACTTCTCCTCAGGACTGGGATCGCTCTCACCCTTCGGGGTAATCTTACCTATCATGATGTCACCAGGAGTCACACGGGCACCGATACGGATGATACCATTCTCGTCCAGGTCCTTAGTTGCCTCCTCGCTCACATTGGGAATGTCCGAGGTCAACTCCTCCATACCGCGCTTTGTCTCACGCACCTCCAGGGAGAACTCCTCGACATGCACGCTCGTGAGAACATCCTCACGCACGACACGCTCGTTCAGCACAATGGCATCCTCATAGTTATATCCCTTCCAGGGCATGTAAGCCACCAGCAGATTCTTGCCCAGTGCCAACTCACCATCCTCGGTGGAATAGCCTTCTGTGAGGATTTGTCCCTTGACCACCCTGTCACCCTTGTTGCAGATGGGACGCAGGTCAATGGTCATGCTCTGGTTGGTACGGCGGAACTTGGGAATGCGGTATTCCTTCAGCGCAGGCTCAAAGCTAACGAACTCTTCGTCTTCCGTACGGTCATAGAGGATGCGGATGGTGGTTGCATCAACATATTCCACAACACCCTCGCCCTCGGCGGTAATCATTGTGCGCGAGTCCTCACAAAGCTGACGCTCAATGCCAGTGCCCACGATAGGAGCCTCAGAACGCATCAAGGGTACAGCCTGGCGCATCATGTTCGATCCCATCAGAGCTCGGTGGGCATCATCATGCTCCAAGAAAGGAATCAGTGCGGCAGCAATAGAGGCAATCTGCTGAGGAGCCACATCCATATAGTCAACCTCTGTGGGAGGCACTACGGGATAGTCATCGTCCTCACGGCACTTTACCTTGGAGCGGATAAATGTTCCGTCATCATTGAGGGGAGCATTACCCTGGCCAATAATCTTGCCTTCCTCTTCCTCGGCAGTCATATACTGCACGCCATTCTCTGAGAGGTCAACCACGCCATTGTTCACCTTTCTGTAAGGTGTCTCAATAAATCCGAGGTCGTTAATCTTTGCAAACACGCAGAGTGAGGAAATCAGTCCGATGTTGGGACCCTCAGGTGACTCAATGGGACAGAGGCGGCCATAATGGGTATAGTGCACATCACGCACCTCGAAGCCTGCACGCTCACGTGACAGACCGCCAGGACCCAGTGCAGAGAGGCGGCGCTTGTGTGTCACCTCGGCCAGAGGATTGGTCTGGTCCATGAACTGGCTCAAGGCATTCGTGCCAAAGAACGTGTTGATAACGCTGCTAATGGTCTTTGCGTTGATCAAGTCCGTAGGTGTGAACACCTCATTGTCACGCACGTTCATGCGCTCACGTATGGTGCGCCCCATACGGGCAAGGCCTACAGCAAACTGATTGCTCAACTGCTCACCCACGGTGCGCACACGGCGATTGCTCAAGTGGTCAATATCGTCCACCTTGGCATTGGAATTCACCAACTCAATCAGATACTTGATAATCTCAATAATATCCTCCTTTGTCAGAACACGCACATCCATGTCCGTATGGAGGTTCAACTTATGGTTGATACGATAACGACCCACCTCACCCAGGTCATAACGCTTGTCACTGAAGAACAGGTTGTTGATAACCTCGCGTGCACTGGCGTCATCTGCAGGGTCTGCATTTCTCAACTGTCTGTAGATAAACAGCACAGCCTCCTTTTCACTGTTCGTGATGTCCTTCTGCAGCGTGTCGAAGATGGTTGAATAGTCAGAGGAACGTCCGTCATCCTGCTGTGCATCCTTGTGTACGAGGATAGTGGGAACGTTGCTGTTCAGAATCAGTTCGGTGGCATCGTCATCAATGATGCTCTCACGATCCAGGAGCACCTCATTTCGCTCAATAGACACAACCTCACCCGTATCCTCATCAACGAAGTCCTCTACCCAACTCTTCAGAACCCTTGCAGCCAACTTACGGCCAGCATACTTCTTCAGGTTCTCACGAGTCACCTTTACCTCCTCGGCCAGGTCAAAGATCTCCAGGATGTCCTTGTCAGTCTCGAAGCCAATCGCACGCAGAAGAGTTGTCACAGGCAACTTCTTCTTACGGTCAATATAGGCGTACATCACATTGTTGATGTCCGTGGCGAACTCTATCCAGCTGCCCTTGAAGGGGATAATTCTTGCAGAGTACAACTGAGTGCCGTTGGCATGAACGCTGCTTCCAAAGAACACACCGGGAGAACGGTGCAACTGGGAAACAACGACACGCTCAGCACCATTGATTACAAATGTACCATTGCTGGTCATGTAAGGAATGGGGCCCAGGAAAACATCCTGGATGACCGTATCAAAATCCTCATGGTCAGGATCGGTACAGAAAAGTTTCAGCTTTGCCTTCAAAGGCACGCTGTATGTCAGACCTCTCTCCAAGCACTCCTCGATAGAGTAGCGTGGCGGGTCAATATAATAATCCAGGAACTCCAGTACGAAGTTGTTGCGTGTATCGGCAATAGGGAAATTCTCCGAAAACACCTTATATAAGCCGTCATTCTTGCGGAGTTCAGGAGGCGTGTCCAACTGCAAGAAGTCCTTGAAAGACTTCAACTGCACTTCCAGGAAGTCCGGATAAGGCATAGGACTCTTTACGGAAGCGAAATTAACTCTTTGGTTAACTAATTTAGCCATCTAAAGTTATTTAAAAGACTCGTGAAAGGATATAGACACAAAAAGGCAAAGAACCCTCTACCAGAGGATCCTTTACCTATACCTGTTTTTGACAGGGTTGATTACTTCAGTTCAATCTCAGCGCCAGCGTCCTCGAGAGTCTTCTTCAGAGCCTCTGCGTCAGCCTTAGCCATGCCTTCCTTCAGAGTGCTGGGAGCACCGTCCACGAGATCTTTAGCCTCCTTCAGACCGAGACCACAAGCCTCCTTGACAGCCTTCACCACCTGGAGCTTAGCAGCACCTGCGCTCTTCAGCACCACGTCGAAGCTTGTCTTCTCCTCCTCAGCGGCAGCTGCACCAGCTGCACCGGGAGCAGCAACAGCAACAGCGGCTGCTGCGGGCTCGATACCATACTCATCCTTCAGGATGGTTGCCAACTCATTAACCTCTTTCACTGTCAAGTTAACCAACTCTTCAGCAATAGCTTTCAAATCTGCCATTTCTTATTTCTACTTTTATTATTATTTACTTTGTTTGTTTCTTGCGGAGAGTCGGATTACTCACCCTTCTCGCCAAGAGTTTTCAGAACTCCATGAATTGTATTCTGTCCAGACTGCAGTGCAGACAGAACATTCTTGGCCGGAGACTGCAGCAAAGACACAATCTCAGCAATAACCTCATTCTTGCTCTTGATAGAGCAGAGAACACTCAGCTGGTCAGCACCTACATAGATACCCTCCTCGGCATAAGCGGCCTTCAAGGCAGGCTTCTCTGCCTTCTTGGCCACATACTCCTTAATCATCTTGGCAGGAGCATTTGCCACATGGGAGAACAGCACAGCTGTCGTACCCTTCAGTACATCCTTCAGAACATTGAACTCCTCGCCCTTTGCCTCAAGAGCCTTCTCAAGCAGGGTGTTCTTGACAACCACCATCTTGAGTTCTTTCTCAAAGCACTGTCTGCGAAGATCTGTTGTTGCAGCGGCATCCATGCCCTCTACGTCCACGACATAGAAATGAGGATACTCGTTCAGCAACTCTCCAAGATGTGCAATTATCGCACCTTTATCTTCCTTTCTCATGACATTCCTCGAATTTAGATTTCCTCAGTAGCCTTAGGATCAATCTTGATGCCGCGGCTCATTGTACTTGAAAGATAAATGCTCTTCACATACGTACCTTTTGCAGAAGAGGGCTTCAGTTTGTTGATAGTGGCGATGAACTCCTTGGCATTCTGCGCAATCTGCTCAGCGGTGAAAGACACCTTGCCGATAGACGTATGCACGATACCCGTCTTGTCCACCTTGAAGTCAATCTTACCCTGCTTTACCTCACGCACGGCCTTTGCAACATCCATAGTCACAGTACCACTCTTGGGGTTAGGCATCAGTCCACGGGGACCGAGCACACGACCCAGGGCACCTATCTTACCCATGATGGAAGGCATTGTGATAATCACATCCACATCAGTCCATCCACCCTTAATCTTCTCAATGTACTCATCAAGACCTACATAGTCGGCACCAGCCTCTTTGGCAGCAGCCTCAGCGTCAGGAGTACACAGGCAGAGCACACGAGTTACCTTACCTGTTCCGTTGGGCAGAGACACAACGCCACGTACCATCTGGTTAGCCTTTCTGGGATCTACGCCCAGGCGAACATCGATATCTACAGACGCATCAAACTTGGTGGTGGAAATCTCCTTCACCAAAGCAGATGCCTCCTTCAGAGTATATGCCTTCCCTGCTTCAATCTTGTCAGCCACCAACTTCTGGTTCTTTGTCAGTTTACTCATCTTAATTGAAGTTTAAATTTATTTTCCAGGGAACTCACCCTTAACGGTGATGCCCATACTTCTGGCTGTACCAGCAACCAAAGTCATGGCAGACTCTACTGTGAAGCAGTTCAAATCCGGCATCTTGTCCTGAGCGATTGCTCTCACCTGGTCCCAGGTGATTTCAGCCACCTTCTTACGGTTAGGCTCTGCGGAACCGCTCTTGATCTTCGCAGCCTCTAACAACTGTACTGCCACAGGAGGAGTCTTGACGATGAAATCATAAGACTTGTCTGTGTAGTAAGTGATGACCACAGGGAGCACCTTTCCAGCACGATCCTGTGTCCTGGCATTGAAGGCCTTGCAGAAATCCATGATGTTGATGCCCTTTGAACCAAGAGCAGGACCCACTGGGGGAGATGGATTCGCAGCGCCGCCCTTAATCTGCAATTTGATTAATCCAGCAACTTCTTTAGCCATTGTTGTTTCTAATTATTTAATTGTTTGATCAGCATCCGATGCGCGTAACATATCACACCTTACTGCTTCTCCACTTGCATAAAGCCGAGATCCAGCGGAGTCTTACGTCCGAAAATCTTGACCATCACCTTCAACTTCTTCTTGTCATTGATAACCTCTTCGATAATTGCATCAAAACCACTGAAGGGACCTTCGGTCACCTTGACGCTCTCGCCCACCTCGAAAGGTATGGCTACATCCTCGGGTATCTCTGCGATCTCGTCGATTTCACCCAGCATCTGCTTTACCTCTGCCGGACGCAGCGGCATGGGAGTTGTGCTTGTCTTGGTATCGCTCAAGAAGCCCAGCACATCAGGAATATTACGCAAAATGGCCTGAACCTCGCCTACGAGTTCGGCCTCTACGAAAACATACCCGCTATAACGGTACTTCTCCTTTACCTTACGCTTGCCATTGGCAACCGTAACGACCTTCTCGGTAGGAATAAGCACTTGGGATACATGTTCAGCAAATGCTCCACCTTGGTGAAGCATTGCATCCACATATTCCTTGACCTTGCCTTCCTTTCCACTGATGGCACGCATCACGTACCATTTCATTCCAGTATCAGCCATATTCTCTTACCGAAAGATTAGCGCAAAATACCATAGACGAACTCCATGCCCTTCTGGAAAACGAAGTCCATGACAAATACGACCAATGCGATGCATAGGGAAGCTGTTAAAACTACAACCGCACTGTTCATAAGTTCAGAACGTGTTGGCCATGAGGTCTTATGCACAAGTTCTTCGTATGAATCCTTGCAATATGTTTTTATATTCTCAAACATAGAATTTTTCTTTTTGCACGGGAAGAGAGGCTCGAACTCCCGACACCTGGTTTTGGAGACCAGTGCTCTACCAACTGAGCTATTCCCGTAGGATAGTTCCCGAT
>CAVKOT010000148.1:0-7428 GCA_963658045.1 Opitutia bacterium UBA4654 | reverse complement strand
CCTTGCTGAACAGGGGCAACTGCATGAAGGTCATGCGCACCTTGTCAGAGAAAGGAGCCTTGCTCACACGGTCGGCCAGCAGCACATCCGTGCGGAACTTGCGCTCGAAGTCCATCGGGCAGAAGTTGAGGAAGGCCACCAGATACACCGCGTCTATCTCATAGTTCCACGCCGAGCCGCGCTCGCCCTGGCGCGCTATGGCCTCCGAGATGTAGTAGATGCTGCGGTTCTTGAAGTAGGGCTGCGACTTGTTCTGCATCTCCACGATGATGCGCTTGCCGCTGTCTGTCTCACAGTAGATGTCATAGAGCAGCGAGCGGTCATCGTCATACAGGGCCGGCTGCTCCTTGTCCAGGAACGTGAGGTTGGCGATGTGCTCCTCACCAAGCAGCAGGTTGTTGAGGAAGTCCAGTATCAGGGGCTTGGATATCTCCTGGCCGAACACGCGCTTGAAGCCCACGTCGGTAAACGGATTGATGAAGTTTGCCATGTCGCTCTACTTAAATTTCCCCGCCAGCACACTGCCAGAGCCCATACAGGCTACAGCCGCAACAGCAGGAATGGTTATGATTCCTGATGCAAAGATAACGCATTTATTTGATAAATAGGTGCTCAGAGCCAATTATCACAACTTTTTCCGCACAGGCAAGAGGCCGGTCTGCCCGATGGCAGAGTGCGGACAGGAGGCAGGAGGCAAGTGGGCAGGGCACCCCTCGCCACACGCCCGGGAAACACAGCGCGCTGCAATCGCCCACACAGCCGCATGCATGTGCCCACGCAGCCGCATGCGCTCGCCTCTGCAGCGCGCTGCGTTTTTTCGGCAGAAGGGCATGTGCCATATCTGGGAACACACCTACGCACACACGGGTACGAGGAAATAATTACCAGGCCAGGCCCACTTTCCCGCTGAAAAGAGTTACCTTTGTGCATTCAAAAAGCATGGGCAGAAACGACAAGAAACGAGCCCGCACACATCCACTTATGACACAACCCACACACAGCGCCTGCCTGCCGGCAGAATGGCACCCACAATGGGGCGTGCAGCTGACCTGGCCGCACGAGGACACAGACTGGAGTCCGTTCCTGGACGAAGTGACCGACTGCTACCTGCGCATGGGCCAGGAGATAGCCCGCCGGGGACACCTGCTGGTGGTCACACCGCACCCCGAACGGGTGAGGGCACTGCTGGCCAGCCGCCTCTCCCAGGAGGAGATGCAGCGGGTGACACTTTGCCAGATGCCCACCAACGACACCTGGGCACGCGACCACGGCTTCATCACCCTGCTGGACGTCAATGGCCAGGCACGGCTGCTCGACTTCCAGTTCAATGGCTGGGGGAAAAAGTTCCCTGCCGAACTGGACAACCACATCTGCCGCACGCTCATGGCACAGCATGCCCTGGCTGGCACCTATGAGAGCCATCTGGACTTTGTGCTCGAGGGGGGGAGCATCGAGAGTGACGGAGAGGGCACCCTGCTCACCACCCGCCAATGCTTGATGGCCCCTCACCGCAACCAGCCCCTCACACAGGAGCAAATCGAGAAGAGGCTCAAGGAGTCACTCCACGTCCAGCGCGTGCTCTGGCTCAACCACGGCACGCTGGCCGGTGACGACACTGACGGGCACATCGACACGCTCGCACGCATCTGCCCCCACGACACCATCGCCTATGTGCAATGCACCGACCCCGATGACGACCATTACGAGGAACTGCATCTCATGGAGGAGGAACTGAAAGGATTCCTCACCATGCGGGGAGAGCCTTACCGCCTGCTCCCACTGCCCATGGCCGAGCCCGCATTTGACGAGGAGGGCAACCGGCTGCCAGCCACATACGCCAACTTTCTCTTTGCCAACGGGGCCATCCTGCTGCCCACTTATGGCACGCCACAGACTGACCAGGAAGCCATCAACCGCATGCGGCAAGCGTTTCCCGACTACGAGATTGTCGGCATCGACTGCCGCACACTCATCATCCAGCATGGCAGCCTGCACTGCTGCACCATGCAAATCCCAACATCTACATTATGAAGACAGGTATCATACAACTGCACTGCACCGAGGACGTGCAGGCCAACAGGCAGCGACTGGCCGAGAGCATAGCGAAGGCCGCCGGCATGGGGGCACAACTGGTCGTGCTCCAGGAACTGCACGACAGCCTCTACTTCTGCCAGGTAGAGAGCACCGACAACTTTGACCTGGCCGTGAGCATCCCTGGCCCTGTGACCGCCCTGTACGCCTCACTGGCCAGGGAGCACGGCATAGTGCTCGTCACCAGCCTGTTCGAAAGGCGCGCGGCCGGGCTTTACCACAACACGGCAGTGGTCTTTGAGAAGGATGGCAGCATCGCAGGACGCTACCGCAAGATGCACATCCCGGATGACCCCGCCTATTACGAGAAATTCTACTTCACACCTGGCGACCTGGGCTTCCACCCCATACAGACGAGCGTAGGCCGCCTGGGGGTGCAGGTGTGCTGGGACCAGTGGTATCCCGAGGGAGCCAGGCTGATGGCCCTGCAGGGGGCTGACGTGCTCATCTACCCCACTGCCATCGGATACGAGAGCACCGACACGTCCGAGGAACAGGCCCGCCAGCGTGAGGCCTGGGTCACAGTCCAGCGCGGACACGCTGTGGCCAACGGGCTGCCAGTCGTCAGCGTCAACCGCGTGGGCTACGAGCCTGACCCCAGCGGGCAGACTGGCGGCATCCAGTTTTGGGGAAGCAGTTTCGTGGCCGGCCCCCAGGGCGAGTTGCTCTACCAGGCCAGCCAGACCGAGGAGGAGGTAAGCGTGGTGGATATAGACATGAAACGAAGCGAGAATGTGCGGCGATGGTGGCCATTCCTGCGCGACAGGCGCATTGAGGAGTTTGCGCCACTTACACGCCGCTTCATAGACTGACAGGCCAGGAGGAGTTCACCACCGTGCAGCCCCATACACGCCATGCATATACATTATATATCATACGCGCGCGTAGGGAAGGAAGCAGCAGGATACGGGCATCCAGCCACACAAAGATGTGCAATAAGTAAGCAAAACAAGCGAAGCGTGATGCAAAAAGAAAGCAATAACGCAACTTCAACTTAAATATTTCTACAAAAGACGCTTTGAATGTTGACAAAATGCCGTACCTTTGCAGCATCAACAAAGCAACAAGACAGACTGAGGACATGAACAGGCGCATTCACTTCACCAAGATGCACGGAGCAGGCAACGATTACATCTATGTCTATACTCCGCAATACCATATTCCCAATCCGGCAGAAGCCAGCATCCAGTGGAGCAGGCAGCACTTCAGCATCGGTTCAGACGGCCTCATCCTGATTGGCGAGAGCCCGGTGGCCGAAGCCGATTTCAGCATGCGCATCTTCAACAACGACGGCTCCGAGGCTCTGATGTGCGGCAACGGCGTGCGCTGTGTGGGCAAGTTTGTCTATGACCACAGGCTCACGGACAAGACCACCATCGCCATCGACACCCTGTCGGGCATCAAGGTCATACGCCTGCATCTGGCCCAGGACGGCTCGGTGGGCAGTGCCACCGTAGATATGGGCAAGCCTGTCCTGGCCGACAGGCACTTGCTGGCCACTCCCGACGGAAGCATGACCGATGGAAGTGTCGGGGGGCACAGCGGCACGTTTGTGTCGATGGGCAATCCCCACTTCGTGTGCTTCGTGCCCGATGTGGCCGCCATTGACGTGGCCGCCGAAGGGGCACGGCTGGAGCACAATCCCATCTTCCCCGAGCGGTGCAACATCGAGTTCGTCTCCATAAAGGCTGACGGCACCCTGCGCATGAGGGTGTGGGAGCGCGGGAGCGGCATCACCCTGGCATGCGGGACAGGTGCCTGCGCCACGGCCGTGGCCGCCTGCCTCACAGGGAGAAGCGGCAGGAGAAGCCGGGTGGAGATGGACGGAGGGCCCCTGGAGATAGAATGGCAGGAGGACAGCGGCCATATCATGATGACAGGGCCTGCGGCCACCGCCTTCGAGGGCGAAGTCTTGTTGCCAACAGAGAACCAATAAACGAAGCAATATGGCACTGGTCAACGAAAACTTCCTCAAACTCCCCGTGAGCTACCTCTTCACGGACATTGCACGCAAGGTGAATGCCTTCAAGGTCACACACCCCGATGCCGACATCATACGGCTGGGCATAGGCGATGTCACACAGCCCCTCGCGCCTGCCGTCATCGCGGCACTGCACAAGGCCACTGACGAGATGGCATCGGAAAGCACATTCCGGGGCTATGGGCCCGAGCACGGATATGAGTTCCTGCGTGAGGCGATTATCAAGAATGACTTCCTGCCACGGGGCATCCACCTGGACCCCATGGAGGTGTTCATCAACGATGGCGCGAAGAGTGACACAGGCAACATCGGGGACATACTGGGGCTGGACAACACCCTGTGCATGACCGACCCCATCTATCCCGTCTATGTAGATAGCAACGCGATGTGCGGGCGTGCGGGGACGCTCACTGACAAGGGCTGGAGCAACATCATCTACTGCCCCTGCAATGCCGAGAACAACTTCGTGCCTGCCCTGCCCGACCAGCGGGTGGATGTCATCTACCTGTGCTACCCCAACAACCCCACAGGAACTGTCATCACCCGCCAGGAACTCAAGCGGTGGGTCGATTTCGCCATCAAGAACGACAGCATCATCATGTATGACGCTGCCTACGAGGCCTACATCCAGGAGCCGGGCATCCCGCACTCCATCTACGAGATTCCCAAGGCCAAGCAATGCGCCATCGAGTTTCACAGTTACAGCAAGACGGCAGGATTTACTGGCGTGCGGTGCGGCTACACCATCGTCCCGAAGGAACTGACGGCAGCAGTGGCAGCCACAGGCGAGCGGGTTGCGCTGAACGGCCTGTGGAACAGGAGGCAGTGCACCAAGTTCAACGGCACGAGTTACATACAGCAGCGCGCGGCCGAGGCCACCTACTCGCCCGAGGGCAAGGAACAGGTACGCGCGACCATACAATACTATATGCAGAACGCCCGCATCATGCTGGACGCGCTCTCCTCGGTGGGGCTGCAGGTGTATGGCGGTGTCAACGCCCCCTACATCTGGCTGCGCACGCCCGAGGGAACCACCAGTTGGCAGTTCTTTGACGAGCTGCTGCACGGACCCCACATCGTGGGCACGCCAGGCGTGGGCTTCGGTCCCAGCGGCGAGGGCTACTTCCGTCTGACCGCCTTCGGCGACCGCTCCGACTGCGAGCGGGCCATGGAGCGGATGGTCAAGTGGCTGGGAAAGTAAAGCAAGAGAATAAAGAATAACAAGAATACACAACACACTTAATATAAAGGTTTATGTCAAGTACTTTAAGATTTCAGGTAGTGGGAGAGGCTTTCAGCAAGAAGGCCATAGAGGTACCTAACCGCAAGGAGCGCCCGAGCGAATACTTTGCCAAGTACGTGTTCAACCGCCAGAAGATGTTCAAGTACCTTCCCGTCAAGGTCTATAACAAGATGTGCGATGTGATGGACAACGGCTCGACACTCGACATGGCCACCGCCAACGCCGTAGCAGAGGGCATGAAGAAGTGGGCAATGGAGTTGGGAGCAACTCACTGCACACACTGGTTCCAGCCCCTCACCGAGGGCACAGCCGAGAAGCATGACGGCTTTGTGGAGCACGACGGAAAGGGCGGCATGCTCGAGGAGTTCAGCGGGAAGGAGCTGGTGCAGCAGGAGCCCGACGCGAGCTCATTCCCCAGCGGTGGCATACGCAGCACCTTCGAGGCCCGCGGCTACAGCGCATGGGACCCCGCAAGCCCCGTGTTCGTCATCGGCGACACACTGATGATTCCCACAGTCTTCATCTCCTACACAGGTGAGGCTCTTGACTACAAGGCTCCCCTGAAGAAGGCCCTGAAGGCCGTTGACAAGGCCGCGACAGACGTGGCACACTACTTCTACCCCGAGGTGAAGAAGGTGGTGAGCAACCTGGGCTGGGAGCAGGAGTACTTCCTGGTCGATGAGGGACTGTATGCCACACGCCCCGACCTGCTCATGACCGGGCGTACGCTCATGGGGCACGACAGTGCCAAGAACCAGCAGATGGACGACCACTACTTCGGCTCCATACCCGAGCGCGTGGCCGCCTTCATGAAGGACCTGGAGATACAGGCCCTCGAACTGGGCATTCCCTGCAAGACACGCCACAACGAGGTGGCCCCCAACCGGTTTGAGTTGGCCCCCATCTTCGAGGAGACCAACCTGGCCGTCGACCACAACATGCTCATCATGAGCCTCATGAAGAAGGTGGCACGCAAGCACGGCTTCCGCTGCCTGCTGCACGAGAAGCCCTTTGCAGGCATCAACGGTTCGGGCAAGCACAACAACTGGTCACTGGCCACCGACACAGGCGTGCTGCTGCACGCTCCCGGCAAGACACAGGTCGATAACCTGCGCTTCGTCACCTTCATCGTCGAGACGCTGATGGCCGTCTATCGCCACAACGGCTTGCTCAAGGCCAGCATCATCAGTGCCACCAACGCCCACCGCCTGGGTGCCAACGAGGCTCCCCCAGCCATCATCTCCAGCTTCCTGGGCAAGCAGCTCTCTGACCTCCTGCAGAAACTGGAGGAGACCGATGACGATGAGCTCTTCAACCTGGCAGGCAAGCAGGCTCTCACGCTGGACATCCCCCAGATACCCGAGCTCATGCTGGACAACACCGACCGCAACCGCACCTCGCCATTTGCCTTCACCGGCAACCGCTTCGAGTTCCGTGCCGTGGGTTCACAGGCCAACTGCGCCGCAGCCATGATCGTGCTCAACACGGCAGTGGCCGAGGCCCTCACCGACTTCAAGACCCGCGTGGATGCGCTCATCGCCACAGGCATGGAGGCCACCAAGGCCATCGTGAAGACCCTGCGCCAGGACATCAAGACCTGCAAGCCCATACACTTCGAGGGCAACGGCTACAGCGACGAGTGGAAGACCGAGGCTGCCAAGCGCGGACTGGACGTGGAGAGCAGCGCGCCCCTGATGCTGGACAACTACGTGACTCCCGAGTCTGTCAAGATGTTCACCAGCATGAACGTCCTCTCCAAGCCCGAACTGGAAGCCCGCCTGGAAATCAAGCAGGAGACCTACACCAAGAAGATACAGATCGAGGCCCGCATCTTCGGCGACCTCTGCCTCAACCACATCATCCCCGTGGCCACGCGCTACCAGAGCCAGCTCATCGACAATGTGCACAAGGTGAAGGAAATCTTCCCGCCCGCCATTGCTGAGAAGGTGAGCGCCAACAACATGGTGCTCATCCAGAAGATAAGCGAGCACAGCAGTTTCATCACCGAGAATGTGGAGAAACTGGTGAACGCGCGCAAGGTGGCCAACAAGCTCACCAGCGAGCGTGACAAGGCCATCGCCTATCACGACACCGTGGCCGGACTGCTGGAGAG
>CAVKOT010000147.1:0-7478 GCA_963658045.1 Opitutia bacterium UBA4654 | reverse complement strand
CTTGAATACTATATTAGAAAGCGTGTTGTGCTGCCTGGGTGGTTATTTCTTCAACAATGGACTAAACGCTGCCACCAGCTCGCTCACCTTGAAGGGCTGGCCCTTCACCTCGTTGTACTGGGCAGGCACGAAGCCGTCCACCTTCATGCGGAGCCAGCCAGCCAGCTGTCCCATGTTCTGCTCGGCCACCACCACGCGGGGATAGCGGCGCAGCACCTCGGCGGTGTTCTTGGGCAGGGGATTGATGTACTTGAAGTGGGCCAGTGCCACCTTGTGTCCGGCGGCGCGCATCTCGTCCATGGCCGCATGCAGGTGGCCGAAGGTGCCTCCGAAGCCCACGATGAGCAGGTCGGCGTCGTCCCGGTCACCCAGCACCTCCAGGTCGGGCACGGGTATGGCGTTTATCTTGGCCTGGCGCTTGCGCGTCATCAGGTCGTGGTTCTCGGGATTGGTGCTGATGGCACCCGTCTTGTCGTCCTTCTCCAGTCCGCCCAGGATGTGCTCGAAGCCCTCACGGCCGGGCACCGCCCAGTAGCGCGTGCCGTTCTCGGCGCGCATGTAGGGTGTCCACTTGCCCTTCATCTCCTCGGGCACATAGGGGGGATTGATGCTGGGGAAGTCGGCCATCTTGGGCAGGCGGAAGGCTCCCGACCCGTTGGCCACATAGGCGTCGGTCATCAGGATGACGGGTGTCATGTGCTCCAGGGCCATCTTGCAGGCCTGGAATGCCGCGTCGAAGCAGTCGGTGGGGCTCGTTGCGGCTATCACGGGCATGGGACTCTCGCCGTTGCGCCCGAAGAGTGCCTGCAGCAGGTCAGTCTGCTCCGACTTGGTGGGCAGGCCCGTGGCAGGTCCTCCGCGCTGCACGTCGAGCACCACCAGGGGCAGCTCCATGATGACGGCCAGGTTCATGGCCTCGCTCTTGAGGCACATGCCAGGGCCCGAGGTGCTGGTCACCGCCAGCGCGCCGGCAAAGGAGGCACCCAGTGAGGATGCGCATCCGGCTATCTCGTCCTCGCACTGCACCGTCACCACGCCCAGCGACTTGTGCTTCGACAGTTCGTGCAGCACGTCGGTGGCAGGGGTGATGGGGTAGGAGCCCAGATAGAGTTTCAGGCCAGCCTTCTCGGCGGCGGCGATGAAGCCGTAGGCCGTGGCCTTGTTGCCTGTGATGTCCATATAGCGGCCCGGCACCTTGTGTCGGGTCTCGATGCGATACACGTTGGCCACGTTGCTGTGCGTGTTGTGGCCATAGTCATAGCCAGCCTGGATGACCTTGATGTTGGCCTCGGCCACACCGGGCTTCTTGGCAAACTTCTCGCGCAGGAAGTTGAAGGCGATGTCGAGGTCGCGGTCGAAGAGCCAGCACACCAGGCCGAGCGCGAACATGTTGCGGCACTTGAGGATGCTCTTCACGTCCATGCCGCTGTCCTTGAGGCAGTCCTTGACCATGGTGGTGAGTGGGCAGGCTATCACCCGGTCGGGGTCGATGCCCATCTCGCCCAGGTAGTCCTCCGTCTGGAAGGCAGCCTTCTGCAGGTCTTTGGGGCCGAAGCTGTCGGTGTCGATGATGATGGCGGCGCCTGGCTTGGCATACCGGTACTGTGTCTTGAGCGCGGCGGCGTTCATGGCCACCAGCACGTCACACTGGTCACCGGGCGTATATACCTGCTCCGCACCCACATGCACCTGGAATCCTGACACGCCGGTGAGCGAGCCCTGCGGGGCCCGGATGTCGGCTGGATAGTCGGGGAATGTGCTGATGCTGTTGCCTACGGTGGCCGACACGGTGGAGAAAATGTTGCCTGCCAGCTGCATGCCGTCACCTGAGTCACCTGAGAATCTTACCACAACGGACTCTCTCTCTTTGATTTCTATAGCTTCTGCCATACTATATGTATAATAATGAGAGAATCTGTCTCGTGTGTCGGGGGAACCTGTCTGAGCGGAAAGCCTGCAGGTCACGAACCGGAATGTCTGGTCATACAGAGCGCACGGGATTTCCTCTCTCTTGAATTGTCTTGGACATCAAACCTTGAAGCCTCTGTACTCCTGCCGGGAATCGAACCCGGATCGACGGTTTAGGAAACCGTTGTTCTATCCATTGAACTACAGGAGCATCCGTGTTTCACACTGCAAAGTTAACGATTTATTGTTAAAAAGAGTGTCTTGGGGAGGTAAAAAGGCACTTTATGCGAGTTATTTTGACCAGGCTGCCCCATTAGGCCCTTCCGTGGTGGGTAAAAAGGGTTGGCTGCCCTGATTTCCCGAGGGAAAGTGCTGCGGACGCTGTGGAAATTAGTAACTTTGGGAAATGAACTGCTCCAGGAGGAGCCAGACGGCCTGGTGGGGCAGGGAAAAACGGCTAAGACTAAGTGCAAATGGAAAAGATTTCGAGACGAGACTTTCTGCGGCGCGGTGGCATGGGTGCGGCTGCGCTGGTGGTGGTGCCCAACACTGTGCTGGGCAAGAGATTTGGCCATGTGGCCCCGAGTGACAGGCTCAACATCGCCGGCATTGGCGTGGGCGGAGTGGGGCGTCGCAACCTCAACTTCATGAAGACGGAGAACATCGTGGCCCTGTGCGATGCCGACTGGGGCTATGCGGCCAAGACCTTCGGTGACTTTCCCAAGGCAAAGCAGTTCAAGGACTGGCGCGTGATGCTGGACGAGATGCGTGACAGCATCGATGCCGTGCTGGTGGCCACCCCCGACCACACGCATGCCGCCATCGCCGCGCACGCTATGACGCTGGGCAAGCACGTCTATTGTCAGAAGCCGCTGACACACACGGTGTATGAGTCACGCCTGCTGGCCGCCCTGGCCAGGAAGTACCGTGTGGCCACGCAGATGGGCAACCAGGGCAACTCATTTGACTGGTGCCGCCGTGTGGCCGAGTGGATATGGGACGGGGCGATAGGCGAGGTGACCGAGGTGCACTGCTGGACCGACCGCCCCATCTGGCCGCAGGGGCTCATGAAGCCCACCGACACGCCGCCCGTGCCCCGGGACCTGGACTGGGCTGCCTTCATCGGGCCGGCCCAGATGCGGCCTTACCACCCCTCCTACACGCCCTGGAACTGGCGCGGGTGGTATGACTTCGGCACGGGCGCGCTGGGTGACATGGCCTGCCACATCATGGACCCCGTGGTGTGGGCACTGGGCATCAAGCATCCCACAAGCGTCATCGCGAGCTCCACATTGAGCAACCTCTACTCACCGCCACACGCCGAGATGATTACCTACACCTTCCCCGCGCGTCCCAAGAAGGGCAAGGTGAGGATGCCCGAGGTGAAGGTACACTGGTACGATGGCGGTCTCATGCCCCCACGTCCCGAGGAACTGGAGGACGGTGACATGATGGGGGACGAGAACGGAGGCGTCATCTTCGTGGGCACAAAGGGCAAGATCATGATGGGATGCTATGGGTTCAACCCCACCCTGCTGCCCAAGTCACGCATGAAGGACTACCGCGAGCCCAAGCCTGTCATACCGCGTGTCAAGGGCGGGCACTCCGAGGTTATCAGTATATGGGAGAGCAACGTGCACGAGCAGGACTGGATACGCGCCTGCAAGGAGCCTGCCGACAGCCGCGTGGAGGCCTCCTCCAACTTCCAGTTCAGCGGGCCCTTCACCGAGATGGTAGATATGGGGGTGCTGGCCGTGCGCCTGGCGGGCACCTACGGCCTGCACCGCGAGTTGAAGTGGGATGGTGAGAACATGCGCTTCACCAACATCTCGCCCAATGACAAGATAAAGGTGGTCAACTATGACGACTTCAAGG
The DNA here is from genome assembly GCA_963658045.1 of Opitutia bacterium UBA4654. GTDB lineage: Bacteria > Bacteroidota > Bacteroidia > Bacteroidales > Bacteroidaceae > Physcousia. The sequence goes on along the minus strand of CAVKOT010000147.1, from coordinate 3,695 downwards.
TCATCGACGGAGACCCGCGCTTTGACCGCCGCTTCCTGGAGATGAATGCCAAGGAGGCTGCCGAGGAGTGGATTAGACACACTTACCACAACGGCTACTCCCTGCCCGACATGCCCGTGTGAGCAGCCCATGACAGCAACTGACAATATGATAGCAATGAAGAAGTATCTGCAACTCGTGCTCATGGCACTCCTGTGTGTCATGTGGGCACAACCTGCCCTGGCCAGGAAGACACTGGCCGAGAAGGCGGGGTGGAGGCTGGCCGTACAGTCATACACCTTCCACAAGTTCACGCTCATGGAGGCCCTCGACAAGACGCAGCAACTGGGTGTGAAGTACATCGAGGTCTATCCCGGCCACAGGATTGGTGGCCGCTGGGGCGACCAGGTGTTCGGTCCGCAACTGACATCAGACGACAGGCGCGAGCTCAGGGCCGAGGCGGCCAGGAGGGGCATCCGCATCGTGGGCACCGGGGTGTTCACCAGCGACAAGCGCGAGGACTGGGAACAGATGTTCCAGTTGGCACATGAGATGAGGATGGACTACATCACCTGCGAGCCTCCCATGGACATGTGGGACTACATCGAGGCCCTGTCGGACAAGTACAAGATGAAGGTGGCCGTGCACAACCATCCCAAGCCCTCGGAGTACTGGAACCCCCAGCGCCTGCTCGACGCGGTGAAGGGGCGCAGCTCCAGGCTGGGCTCCTGTGCCGATGTGGGACACTGGAACCGCGAGGGGATGGATCCCATCGACTGCCTGGAGCGGCTCAGGGGACGCGTGATAAGCCTTCACTTCAAGGACATCATGCCCAAGGAGGACGAAGGCGGGACGCAAACCGACACCATCTGGGGCGAGGGCTGCCTGGGTGTGCGCGACATGCTGCTGGAACTCAAGGACCAGAAGTTCCGCGGTTACCTGGCCATCGAGTATGAGACCAACTGGGACAACTCTGTCCCCGACATCCAGCGTTGCATCGAGTATTATAATAAGGTGTGTAACGAGATACTGCGCTGAGCGTCCCATCGGTGTGCCCCATCTCCCCTGCCTCCCCCTTGGGGAAGGAGTGTTTGGGCAGACTCGCATGCGGGCGCGGAATGATGCAGGAAGCCCCTCCTGCCCCTGTCTGTGGGGGTGGGAGGGGCTTTCTTGTGTCCCTTGGGTCTGTATAGCGGGTGGGGATTTCTGGTCTTGGATTTCTGGAATCGGCTTTGGATAGCCGTGGGGGGACAGTCTTCTGTTTGACGGAGGATGCCGTGCTGTTGCACGCATGCCGCTGCGTGGGCTTGTGCATGCCCCTGCGTGGGCGGACGCATGCCCCTGCGATGGCACATGCACCGCGCTGCACCAAAAGTTCCTCCCCGTTGGGGGAGGTTAGGAGGGGGTATTGGGTGTCATTGGGGACAGCCTCAGTCTGGCACGGGGTCATAGCCGCTTCCTCCCCAGGGGTGGCATCGCAGTAGGCGGCGTATGGCGAGCCATGTGCCCTTCAGCGCGCCATGACGGCGAAGGGCCTCCAGTGCATACTGGCTGCAGGTGGGGGTAAAACGGCAAGAGGGGGGTGTGAGGGGGGAGATGCAGTGGCGGTAGAAGAGGATGGGCAAGGTGAGCACCCACGCCACCATGCGGCTCAACTTACCTGGCCTGGCTGACGCTCTCATTGACACGGTGCAATAAGTGCTGCATCTTCAGCATGACGGCGCGGGTGGGCATGACCTCGGCGGTGCTCCACAGAAAGGCAATGTCCAGGCCGCCCACCACGCCCTGCAGTATCTGTTTGTTCAGTCGGTAAGCCTCGCGCAACTGCCTCTTCACCCGGTTGCGCCTCACCGCACGCTTGAAGTGACGCTTGCTCACGCTCACCATAATACGTATGCCCGGCTCCTCACTGTCGGCATAGACGGCGCGTATGGGGAACACGCTCACCGACCGGCGCTCGCCTGCGAAGAGCCTCTCGAGTGCCTTCTTGCTGCACAGGCGCTCGCTCTTGGGCAACGTGTGCAGGTGTCGCTCAGCCATTCACCTTGGCGATGTAGGCCTTCAGGGCCGCTGTGATGCTGGGATATTCGGGCGAGGGGGCCTCGAGGTCGAGCCTCAGGCCCGCGTCGCGCACGGCCTGGGCCGTGGCAGGACCGAAGCAGCCGATGGCGATGTTGCCCTGCTTGAAGTTGGGGAAGTTCTTTTGCAAGGCCTGCACACCGCTGGGGGTGAAGAAGATGAGCATGTCATAGTCAAACGGCTCGTCGGGTGCGAAGTCGTTGCTCACCGTGCGGTACATCACGCCGCATGCGTGGCAGATGTTCTTGGCGGCCAGTTGCTCCGAGATGTCATCGTTATGCACGTCGCTCACGGGGATGAAGTACTTCTCTGTCTTATGCTTGTAGATGACAGCCACCAGGCCGTCAATCTTGCCTGTGGTGCCGAAGAACACCTTGCGCTTGCGGTACTGCACATACTTCTGGATGTAGAGGGCGACCGTCTCGGTGATGCAGAAGTACTTCATGTCCTCGGGTATCGTGACGCGCAGCTCGCGGCAGAGGTTGAAGAAGTGGTCCACTGCATGACGTGAGGTGAACACTATCGCGGTGTAGTCCAGAATGTTTATCTTCTGCTGCCGAAACTCCCTGGGGGTCACACCTTCCACCTTGATAAACGAGCGGAACACGATTTCCACGTTCATGGTGTTAGCAATCTCGAAGTAAGGAGACTTTTCCGAGGCGGGTTTTGGTTGCGATACGAGTACCTTCTTAATAGCCATTTTGTCCAGATGTTTTGCTTATAATAAGTCCGTTATGTGTGCTAATATTTTGAGTGTTGCCCATAGGGGTGCGACTTCGAGGGTGCAAAAGTACACAAATAAATGCAATGCACCATATATTTTGACGGAAAAAACTTGTGTGGCCTTGTATAATAGGAGTACCTTGGCCAGTGCGATAACGCTAAGTACGCTCCAGGCAAACACTTGCGTCGAGGTGGACATATACACCATGACCAGCAGCACGGGGAACAATAGCATGGCCTCAAGGGTCAGGATGAGGAACAGTGTGTCATGCCACTCATGCCTCGCTTGCTTGTTGAAAAAAATCCAGTTTATGAATGCATAGGAGTTCACTTTGCAGAACAGCAAAACGAGCCATGCGGCCATGTAGAAGCCCTGCATGGCGAGGCGTGCGGTGTCGCTGCCCATCAGGCCCAGGCTGTCCTGTGCCATCACCGACACGCCTATGCTGCCCATCATGCCGAGCATCACGCACACGTAGGGCATCGAGAGCAGCCCCTGGGCGGTGCTCAGTCCCTGGTGGTGTCCCTGCCTGATGCGTGTGGGGAGGAAGAAGTCATGCATCTGGGCACGCATCTCGCTCCCATAGCGCATGAGCATATATACCAGCATGATGAAGCACACCAGCACGGCGCAGGCCATCTGGCTGTCGGCACTCACCCTGTAGGGGATGTGCCTGCAGGGAAATCCCGTGTGCCGCGCGGGCAGTTCGGGGTGCCAGTAGGGGCTGTCGTGGAAGGGCCCCCCGTCGGGCTCCTGGAAGTGGAGCAGGGCGGTGATGAGGCTGTCGGGCTGTTCCGCGTGTGTCTGGCTGGCAGGCCGGGTCACGAGGGGCTCGCCGCTGGCCAGTGCCATGGAGTCGGCAGGAATGCCTGTGGAGTCGGCCTGTGCCTGGTGGTGGAGCGGCAGGGCGGGA
>CAVKOT010000146.1:0-7528 GCA_963658045.1 Opitutia bacterium UBA4654 | reverse complement strand
TCCATACATTGACAATTCTCTTTCCACTGGAGACATCCCATACACATGTAGTGGCGCATACGGAAGTCAGTCTTCTATAACAATTAAGACCTCCAGCGCCTCAAATTGTGATGTGGTAGTTCTAATAAAGGATGACAATGGCAACTTAGTTAGAAACGCATATATCTGTGCTGGAAGTTCCTACACCTTCGAGCTCCCTAATGGAGCATTTCAAGTCTTCTTCTATGGTGGTAGAGGATGGAATCCTAACAAAGAAATGCCTAATGGCGAGCAAGGAGGCTTTGTCGCCAATGAATCTTATTCAAAAGATGACCCCATAACTCTAGACTATGAGGAACTTGAATACAGCCTCATCCCGCAACAAAACGGGAATTTCAGTACAAGGCAAAGTAACGCAAACGAAATCTTTTAGGAAAGGCATTTATGAAAACAAGAAAAAGATGGAGCCTGTTAGGGTTTCTGTTGACAATCCCACTCATATTCATCATCGCAGGAATCATTGCTATCGCTCCAGAATGTCAGAATGCCCTGCAAATGGCCGCAAGAGGATTGCTCGTCATTGTACTGGTCGTCACGTTCATCCTCATCAGGAACAAAGCAAAGAAAACGAAACAAAACATTTTTAACAACAATAAATAATGAAACAACATCATTACACAGGCTTGACTGACACACAAGTTCTCGAAAGCCGCAAACAACACGGAGCCAACATTCTGACTCCTCCCGCAGAAGAGTCCGTATGGGACAAAATCAAGAACTGCATGCATTTCTGGTTGCTCAAGGTTGACCTGGGCATCGTCGCAATTGCTTCTATAGCAGCGTTCATACTCCCTGCAGCAGGCATATACTCGCACGAGGGACTATGGATAGCCCCCACCCTTTCGCTTATTCTATTTGTCCTTACATACCTTGTGGCATATTTAGGCGGAGACTGGAATGAGGAAGAAGGTGAGTTTGAAATTGACTCTCTATTTACCATTCTTCTTTTTGCACTTTTACTTTCGGGTGGCATTGCATTCTATAATGGCGTATATGGAGGCATTGAGGGCTGGTCGCCTTATCTTGAGTTGGTGGGAATTGCCGCAGCCGTACTCCTGGCCACAACAGTAGCTCACGTTTTGGAAGCCTCCAACGAGAAGACATTCAAGAGCCTGAACGAGGTGAACGATGACACGCTTATCAAAGTAATTCGCAACAGCAACGTATGCCAAGTTCCACGCAAGGAAATTGTTGTTGGTGATATTATCCTCCTTGAATCAGGTGAAGAAGTTCCCGCGGATGCGGAAGTGCTTGAATGCATGAATCTCACCATGAACGAGTCCTCACTCACAGGAGAGCCACAGTGCACAAAGACGACAAATCCCGATGAGTTTGACAAGGATGCCACTTATCCCTCAAATCATATCATGAAGGGATGCATCGTAATGGAAGGAGATTGTGTTGCCAAGGTGTTTGCTGTAGGTGATGCCACGGCATGCGGTAAAGTATTCGAGGCAGCCCAAGTACAGGATGGCGAAGCAACTCCCCTTAGCGAGAAACTTGATGAACTTGCAGGGCTTATCACTAAAACAAGCTATGGCATTGCTGTCCTTATTGTTCTCGGACGACTTGTACGCCACGCCGTTCTCTTGCCAAATCCCAATTATGGCACCCTCATAGGATATCTTTTGGGATCGATTGTATTAGCAAGTATCGTCTTCTGGTTACTCAAGAAAAAGAAAAACGAAGACAACGAGGAAAGCATAGAACTCTGGCAAGTACTGACTTTCATGATTTTACCAATCATCGGAGTTGTACTCTATTTCGTTAATGGTACAAGCATGACAAGCACGGAGTGGACTTCTTTCATCCAGTACGCCCTTGATTCTGTCATGATTGCCGTAACACTCATTGTGGTGGCAGTGCCCGAAGGATTACCAATGGCTGTGACGCTTAGTCTTGCATTCAGCATGAAACGATTGATGAAGCAAAACACGCTTCCCCGCACTATGCATGCCTGCGAGACAATGGGAGCTGTATCTGTTATTTGCTCAGATAAAACTGGTACACTCACACAGAATCAAATGAAGGTTGTCGGCACTTTCTTCCCCGAGTTAAAAGGACAGAAACTCAGCAATGACAACTTCTCCAATCTTTTAAAAGAATGCATTTCCACAAACACAACAGCAAACCTTGATTTCGCTAACAACGAGAGAATCAAAGCCATTGGAAATCCCACAGAAGGTGCGCTTCTACTATGGTTGCATGATAACGGCATCAACTACCTTGACATCCGTGAATCTATATCTGTCATTGAGCGGTTGCAGTTTACGACAGAATTGAAATACATGGCAACTATCGTCCAGTCTGCAATCACAGGAAAACGTGTCGTTTATGTGAAGGGGGCGCCAGACATCATTGCCAGCCTCTGTAAAATCCGAGAGGAAGAAAAGAATTCCTACGATGCAAAATTGGCAGAGTATCAAAGTCGCGCGAATCGCACTCTCGCCTTTGCCTATAAGGAACTCGAAGATTCCGAAAAGGCCTTTGTTGATGGCAAACTCAATGTCAAAGACCTCCACATGATGGGAATCGTTGGTATAGAAGACCCTGTACGCACAGATGTTCCCGATGCCATTGCAGATTGCCTAAATGCAGGCATCCAGGTCAAGATTGTTACTGGTGATGCTCCCGGAACCGCCAAGGAAATCGCTCGCCAACTTGGCTTATGGAAAGAGAAAGACACAGACGAGAACATTCTGATTGGCACAGAACTCGCAAACATGTCCGACAAAGAACTCAAGAAAAGACTACCAAAAGTAAAAATCATCTCGCGTGCCCGTCCTAACGACAAGGAACGTGCCGTGCGCACACTGAAAGAACTTGGGTACATCGTTGCTGTCACTGGTGATGGCACGAATGACGCTCCAGCCCTGAATGCAGCCAACGTTGGCCTGTCAATGGGAGACGGAACAGCAGTAGCCAAAGAGGCCAGTGACATGACCATCCTGGACAATTCATTCAGCACCATCGCGAATGCGGTGATGTGGGGACGATCGCTCTACAAGAACATCAAGAGATTTATCCTCTTCCAAATGACAGTTAATGTGGCAGCGTGCCTCATCGTTGCCATCGGTGCATTCCTTGGAGAGGAATCCCCCTTGACAGTGACACAAATGCTTTGGGTGAACCTTATCATGGACACGTTTGCGGCATTAGCCCTGGCATCCTTGCCACCCACAAAGACCGTGATGAACGAGAAACCACGCTCTGTAGATGAGCACATCCTAAAGGGAATGGGATGGGGAATACTGGGTGTTGGAGGACTATTCACAGTGATACTCCTCGGCATCTGCATCTTCTTCCAGCATTCCGATGTTACTTGTCTCACAGACATTTTCAATGGGAAGGCAACATGGGGAAATGACAACGGACTTTCCGATTATGAACTCGGATTGTTCTTCACTATCTTCGTAATGCTACAATTCTGGAATCTCTTCAATGCGAAAGCGTTTATGACCAACGAATCTGCATTCAAGGGTATCTCTTGGAAAAACACGAAGTGGTTTATCATCATTGCCCTCGTTATTTTCATCGGCCAGGTACTTATGACAGAAATACCCGGTTTGCAGGAAATGTTCAATGTTGCAGAAGGAGGCATTAGACTTATCGACTGGATAATCATCATCGTGGCAACCTCTTTTGTTCTTTGGATTGGTGAGCTTATCAGATTATTCAAGAAATAGTACAATTTTGAGAGAGAGCGTACAGATAACCCATAAAAATTGCTGTACGCTCTCTTTTCACGACCTCTCAAACATACAAAACAAAGACAATATGCAAAAAAACATGATTGATTCACCAAAAGAAAGCACCCAAACAAATTGTTCAAAGACAAATACAGGAGAAACGGGGAACTGCAGGAATGAAGAAACAACTTTTACCTACACCAGCGAATGGCTTGAAGCGAACACAGAGATACATGGTTGGCTTGTGTTTTTCTGTTTTTGGATACTAACAACAACAGTTATTAGTGGCATCTATCATTTCTCAACATTTAATATCGAAAATTATGGCGGCTTATATGCTTTCGTTGCTTTCGACATCACAGACTGTCTTATAAGACTTGCTATAGCACTATTCACCATTTACGCATTTGGAGCAAGAAAGCCCAATTCTGTTTTTTGGGGAAAAGTGTATGTTAGTAATGATTAAAGAATAAGTTGGTACAACTTTTTGCCAAAATGGAAAACAGATTGTTTTTAGGAATGTCAAATAAGCCTTGTTAACTCATTTTTTTCTTTTGTTATTATCGTTTTTGATAATTTGTATGTACCTTTGCACCAACACAACTTAATTGCAATGATATTTGAGTATATTGATGATGAACTTGAAGCTCTTATAAATCATAGATATGTCGGGAAATACAAATCTTACAGAAGCAATGCCAAGTTTATTAGGAATCTGGATAAAGTTATTAGGTTCATGGAACAGGCAAAGGACATAAATGCCATATCTGCTATTACAAGTCTCGCCTACGAACCTTTAACGAACTCGCCACATTCTTCTGTAAGAGTTGGATACGACACAAAATATCGTTTGATTTTTGAAGAACATGATGACAAAATAACATTAGTACTAATAGAAATAAGTGAGCATTATGGCGACCATTGATAAAAAAATCATACCTATTGAGGCTATTCATCCTTCCGAACTCATTAAGGATGAACTGAAAGCCCGTGGAATGCAAAAAAAAGAACTTGCCGAGCGTCTTGGTATGAAAGCCCCAAATCTCAGCAGATTTTTCAGTGCCAAGGAGAGTGTTACGCCTTCAATGGCATTAAAATTGGAGAGTGCCCTTGGGATTCCGGCTGATTATTGGACGGGGCTGCAAGTAAGTTATGAAAGGGACATGGAGGCTATTCACCAAAGGGACGTGGAAGAAGCCAGGGCCATCCAAGCAGAGAAAGCCCTGGCCGCAGCCTTAAATCTCCCTGTTCTGTTCAAAAAACTTGCTCTTGACAGTTGCAGGTTTTTTAGAGACAAACTGGATATTCTGTATAAGACATTCGATGTAAAAAGCATAGATGGTCTGCTTGACCTTTCGACAGCACAAGGATGTTTTAAGAAAAGCGGAAGGCTTGAGACTGAGTATAAGAATTTAAGCACATGGATTCTTCTGGCACGCAATGCCTGCAACAAGGAGAAGGATGGGCTTGCGGCCTATTTGAAAGGTAATGAATCAAAAGCCGCAAAGGAAATTGCCGCCAAAGCAAATGCACAGACCATCACAGAAGACGAAATAAAGACCATCCTTGCTAAATACGGAATAGGTTATTGTATTGTCGAGAAACTTGAAAAGACTCCGGTTGATGCCTATTCAGTCGTCATTGGCAGCCATCCATTCATTGTGGTTAGCCATAGGAGAAACAACATGGACATGCTTGTGTTTGATACTCTCCACGAATGTGGACATATAAACAAACATCTTACTGATGGGGCGTCTTTTATTTCATACAATCAGGATTTCAATGATGCGGACAGAGTGGAGCAAGAGGCAAACAACTATGCAAAAGACATGCTTATACCACCAGCCACATGGTCGCACATAATGAAAGGCCAGAGTCTTTCGCTGGATGTTTACGGCCTGATTAAAGCAGTGGCAAGCGAAGCAAAGAAAAACGGTATAAGTCCCACAATAGCGGCGTGGAGATTCAAATACGAAACCGGCATCTACAAGATACCTGGCTATAAAAGTCAACCTATCAGATAGCAATTAAGTTTAAGGTTTCTCTGTATGGTACTTGTATCGGCGGTGGCCCAGTGGCCATCGCTGATTTTGTCAGAAATGACTGATATTTTTTTTGAGGACAGCAATATGCCTAATGAGGTCTTGTCAGATATGGATAGAATGCTCATTCGTCAACTTGGCGAGCGGGCTAAACGCCTGTTCCTTGCCACGAGGGCTGGTCATCTTGGGAAACACGGTGTGACACTGGTGTCTAAGGCAAGCGGAATGAACAGGAAAACTATCTATCGTGGAATCCGAGAACTCAAAGAAGCCGACAGACTTCAAAACGGACGTGTGAGAAAAATTGGCGGAGGAAGAAAAAATTTGCTGCAAAAGCATCCCGAATACATTGAAGAGTTTGATGCTATTGTCAAAGACCATACAGCCGGATTACCACAGGACTTATCCGTAAAGTGGGTGAACCTGACCATACCACAGATAAGAGAGGAACTGGAGATGCGTGAAATTGATGTCTCTGACTACCACGTCCGACAGATGGTAAAAATGCGTGGTTTTAAGAAGCGTTCGTTCGTTAAGTCAAAGACATTCAAGTATGTAAAGGACAGAGATGCGCAATTCCGTAAGATTGAGAGGATTGTAAACCAATGCCTTGACCAAAAAGTCCCCATACTCAGTATTGACACTAAGAAAAAAGAAATGATAGGCAACTTCAAGCGCAGAGGGCAAGTCCTTTGCGATGGTGTCCCTAAGGCTCTTGACCATGACTTTCTGACGTATTCAACTTGTACGATTGTTCCTCATGGCATTTATGACATAGGGGCAAACACCGGTTATATGACTATTGGCACAAGCCATGACACTGCAGAATTTGTGTGCGATAACATCCTCAGAGTATGGACAGAACATTTGCAATGGCAATATCCGAAGACAGAAAACATCTGCCTGCTATGCGATGGCGGCGGGTCTAACTCCAGTTCTCATAATGTGTTTAAGCAGAGCCTAATGAAACTTTCCAAAAATCTCGAGTTGGGAATCATGGTCGTTCATTATCCACCTTATTGCTCAAAGTACAACCCGATAGAACACAGACTGTTTCCACATATCACACGCTCATGGGGTGGTGTGCCGTTACTTTCTGTGGAACAGGCTTGCCTGCAAGCAAGCAGGACAAAGACGAACAAAGGGCTAAGGGTATATGCAACTATCAACGACAAATTCTACGAGACAAAGAAGCCTGTAGAATCAACATTTGAAACAGACAAATCAAAATACATCATTTTTGATGATAGCCTGCCAAAGTGGAACTACCTAGTGAAAGCAGCATGACATTTGTACCAACTTGTTTTTTAGCCGTTACTTACTATCATAATCTTCATTAACTCATTATCGCTTGCCACAGGAGCCACAGAAGAAACCGGCTATGCAACCGAATCACGCATTATTACAGGATTGATTTGGGCAATTATATGGTTTCTGTACCTCACCTTCTCAAAGCAAGTGCAAGAGATAATCCCCAAATCCTTCAGAAAAGTTTCTACTACAGACTGGTGGGTATTGGCCTGTATCATCCTGTTGCCTCTATTTTTCTATGTTATTGGCATCATACAGATTGTCACTACACCAATGACATAAAGAAACAAAGCCCAAGCAAGTTGAACTCTTTTATTTACATTGAAAGGATTGCAATTCACATGCCTTCTCATATTCATGTCCATGCCTGTTGCGGGTTAGGCAGGAAAGCGTTATTTTTGCAGCGTACACTACAACAAAACTTTGTTATGCCACAAGTAGAGGAAC
>CAVKOT010000145.1:0-7546 GCA_963658045.1 Opitutia bacterium UBA4654 | reverse complement strand
GTGGTGGCCATGGCCTGGGGTATGGAGCGGATGAGCAGTTCGTCAGAGCGTGTCATCCCCTTACTGACAACGGCACTGTAGCCGCCCAGGAAGTTTACCCCAACCTTCTTTGCTGCCTCATCCAGGGTCTGTGCTATGCGCACATAGTCTTCTGGAGTGTGGCAGCATGCGCCTCCTACGAGGCTGATGGGGGTGATGGACACGCGCTTGTTGACGATAGGAATACCTATCTCGCGGCTGATGTCCTCGCCTGTAGATACAAGATCTTTGGCCAGGGTTGTTATCTTGTCGTATATCTTGCGGCAGCACGCGTCCAGGTCTTTGTCAGCGCACTCCAGCAAGTTTATGCCCATGGTGATGGTACGGACATCCAGTGTCTCCTCCTCCACCATCTTGTTGGTCTCGAGTACTTCGTTTATGCTTATCATAGTGCAGTATGTTTCTTTAGAGTGGAAAGTGTGGTGTGGGGTAGTGCCTCAGATGCGGTGCATCTTCTCGAATATGGCCTCTTTCTGGCATTTGATTTGCACGCCAAGTTCCTTGCCCACTTGTTCCAGGTCGTTGTCCACGGTGATGAAGTCCTTGGTGCATGCGCTCGTGTCGGCTATCATCATCATGTTGAAGTAGCCCTGCACTATGGTCTGGGTGATGTCGAGGATATTTATCTTGCTCTCTGCCAGGTATGTGCAAACGCGTGCGATGATGCCAGTAGTGTCCTTGCCAACTACCGTGATGATAATCTTTTCCATGTTGTTTCTTTTTATGTGTTGTATTCTTTATTCTTGTTTGTCTTTATTCCCTTTTGATGCCAAGGAGTTCCGCGAGGCTGTAGTCCACTTCCAGGGTTCCTCCGACCCAGGTCGTGAAGGGCTCCTCATGCGTGAGCATGTGCCACTCAATGACCTTTCCCTGCTCGTCGCAGCGCACCGCAATGGGACCTTCCAGGGTGTGCATGTCCGAAGTCCTTATTCTGTGGTATGCCTTGTTGACCGTATTCTTGCTCATTCCATGCTGTGCCATGCCTCAGTGCCTTGTGCCGCGCCTGGGTCTCGGGTTGCGACTTGGAGCAAAGGGATGCTCGGACTTTTCCTTCTGGACCTGTATGGTGGCAGCGTGGGGATGCGCGTCTCGCAGTTGTATGGGTGTCAGTCTCTTTCTGGATGTCTCTGCAGGTTGTTCTTCGTGACTGGCTGGTTGGCTGGTAGGAACGGCTTCCTTTGCCTCTGTTGAGTCGGCAGGTGCCTTTGCAGACTCTGGTTGTACAGGCTGTTCGACAGGCTTCTTGTGCATGCGCACCAATGATATGTCTCTGAGCAACAGGGCCTCGGCATTATTCTTGCTTTGTCCGTCTGCCCCTGCTTGCTCCCGTGTGGACATAAAGACCATGGCGGTGACAGAAGTGGGCCTCAGACTGTCCAGGGTAGAATAGGGGGTATAGAAGACTTCAACGTCTCTGTCACCGTAAATGTGCGAGGTCATGCTGGTCACCGTGTCGTTCTCATAGCGCACTATCAACTGGACATACACATCGGGCAGATTGCCTTGAGCCACCTTCTGGGAGTTGCAGTACCACACAAACGAGTCACCAGCCCGCGTGGCCGTGTCCGCTTGCCAGGTGAGCACAAGCAGGTTGTGCAGGATGTCCGGCATCAGAGTGGCATGTCGCATGCCTGTCCACACGTTTGCCGTGTCACCCTGTGTGGTCAGGTGGGCGTATTTGCCCCCTTGGGTATCATCGCCATCGCCAGTTCCCGCAACACCTCCCATGGCCTCAATCCTGTCACACACGTGGGCACAGATAACGGCCAGTTGCTCTGAGTTGGCACTGTAATAGACTATTGATGAGTCGAACACCGCCTCGTCAATGTGGTGTTTCTTGAGTGCCGCACGTATATATATATAGCGCAACTCCTCCATGTTCTTGCCTTCGCCGGCAGCCTCCGCCATGCCCTGAGCCAGATGATAATCCACCAGCAGACTTTCCATCTGGGCAGGCGAGAGTATTCCTGCGGGTCTCTTGGGCTTGCACGAGGCAAGCGTGAGAAGCAGGATGAATACCACCGTCAGCGTACTGCGTGTCAGGCGTGTGGCCTTCTTCATGATAGGAATATTCTTCGGTAGAATATCAATAAGGCCACCACCCCGCAGGATATGCATGCGTCAGCCAGATTGAATATGGGGCTGAAGAAAATGAAATGGTTACCCCCAATCATGGGAAGCCACTCTGGCCAGTTCCATTCCACCAGTGGAAAGTAGAACATATCCACCACGCGCCCCATCATCATGCAGTCGTACCCTGTGCCCCAAGGCACAAACTCCGCCACCATAGGTGCGGGCGGGTTGTTGAACACCATGCCGTAGAAGAGGCAGTCGATGATGTTGCCAGCCGCTCCAGCGGTTATCAGTACCAGGCAGAGCAACAAACCCCACGACACGCCCCTGCGTATGTTGCGTGCGATGACATAGATGAGTGCGGCCACCGCCACGATGCGAAACGACGTGAGGAAGTACTTGTTGAAGATTTCAGCCCCAAAAGCCATGCCACGGTTTTCCGTGAAGAGAATCTGGAACCAGTCTGTCACATGGATGCTCTGGTGCATATACATGTGTGTCTTCACTGCAATCTTGATAATCTGGTCTGCCATCAGGATGAGCAAAGACAGCAGAGTAGCCGCTGTGACCTGTTTGACTTTTCTTGTCATGTTCACTTTGTTGGGTGTTCTATACCTTATATATGATGCGTGTGCGCGGAAAGGCGTACTTTGCTATGCCCCTCCTCCTGGGGGGTCAGCGGTGCTTCTTGTCCCTCGCGTTCTTGGCTTCGATAGACAGGGTGGCATGCGGCACTGCCCGCAGACGCTCCTTGGGAATCAGTTTCCCCGTCTCGCGACAGATGCCGTATGTCTTGTTGTCAATGCGTACAAGCGCAGCCTCCAGGCCCTGGATGAACTTCTGCGAGCGTGCGGCCATGCTTATCAGCGCCTCCTTGCTCTGTGTCTCGCTGCCCTCTTCCAGCACATGGTAGGTGGGCATTGTGTCGTCCACGCCATTGTTGTTGCGGTTGCTCAACTGGTCGATGAGAACATCGTAGTCATGTTTGGCTACCTTGAGTTTCTCCAGGATTATCTTTCTGAATTCCTCAAGCTCCTCGTCGGAATATCTGAGTTTCTCTTCCATAACCTTTCTCTTTGCGTTGTTGTACTTTTGCTGTCTTGTTCAGTATATCGTGCCTTACGCTTTCCGCACCTTGATTTCTGTACCCTCGGCACAGATGCTGTCGGCCAGCACCTGCTGTGCGATGTACTGCCCAAACTGGTCCAGGCAGCGTTTGTTCTCGTCGGATGCAGGTATTGTGACATGTATGCGGTCAGTAATCTCAAATCCGCTCTCCTTGCGCAGGGACTGTATGCTGCGCACCAGTTCGCGTGCCATGCCCTCCAGCCTTAGGCTGTCCGAGATTTCCAGGTCAAGGGCGACTGTCAAGGTGCCTTCGTTGGCCACACTCCATCCCGGTATGTCCTGGCTGAAGATGTCCACGTCAGTCAGTTCCACATTGGCCGTATCACCGTTGGCAAGTGTCAGCATGATGCTTCCGTCATGCTCCAGTTGGCTTATCTGCTGCTGGGTCATGGCTTGCACGGCGGCGTTCACGCTCTTCATCTGTGCACCGAACTTCTTTCCCATTACCCTGAAGTTGCACTTCACTTGCTTCACCAGCACACCCTCAGCCTCCACAAACTCCATCTCCTTGACATTCACCTCGTCCAGGATCAGTTGTTTCATGGCCTCCAGACGCTGTTTCTGCAGAGCGTCGGTGGCAGGAATAGCCACCTTCTGCAGAGGCTGCTTCACCACGATTTGCTCCTTCTTCCTCAAGCTCAGTATCATCGAAGTCAGTTGCTGGGCCAGTCTCATGCGCTCCTCCTGCTCTGTGTCGATGCAGGACTCGTCCACCTGGGGGAATGTGCAGAGGTGTACACTCTCCACCTTTTCCTTCTTGTCGCGTCCTGTTGCGCTCGCCAGGTCTCTCCACAGGCGGTCGGCATAGAATGGGGCGATGGGGGACATCAGTTTCGCGATGGTCTCCAGGCAGGTGTATAGGGTCTGGTATGCACTCAGTTTGTCCGTGCTCATCGCACTGCCCCAGAAACGCTTTTTGCTCAGGCGCACAAACCAGTTGCTCACCTGGTCCACGGTGAATGCCTGTATCAGTCGTCCAGCCTTGGTAGGCTCATAGTCCTCGTAGCACTGTTTCACGTCCCTAACCAGGGAGTTGAGGCATGAGAGCAGCCAGCGGTCCATCTCTGGACGCTCGTTCACAGGAATGTCCTCCTCCTCATAGTGCCAGCCGTCCACGTTGGCATACATGGCCAGGAAACTGTAAGTCTGTGCCAATTTGCCAAAGAACGTGCGTGTCACCTCCTTCACACCATCCTCGTCAAACTTCAGGTTGTCCCATGGGGCACTGTTCGTTATCATGTACCAGCGAAGTGGGTCGGCCCCGTATTGCTCGATGGCCCCGAAGGGATCCACGGCGTTGCCCAGTCGCTTGGACATCTTCATGCCGTTCTTGTCCAGCACCAGTCCGTTGCTCATCACGGTGCGGTAAGCCACGCTGTCGAATATCATTGTGGCCAGAGCGTGCAGGGTGTAGAACCATCCGCGGGTCTGATCGACACCCTCAGCGATGAAGTCAGCGGGAAAGGCCTTGCCCTTGTCAATAGCATCACGGTTTTCAAAGGGGTAGTGCACCTGTGCGTAGGGCATGGCACCGCTGTCAAACCACACGTCTATCAGGTCGCTCTCCCTCGTGAGCGCGCTGCCATCGGTGCCCACCAGCACGATGTCATCCACCATGGGGCGGTGCAGGTCGATGCGGTCATAGTTTTCCTGGCTCATGTCACCTGGCACGAAGCCCTTTTCCTTCAGCGGGTTGCTCTTCATGATGCCTGCTGCCACGCTCTTCTCTATCTCCTTATAGAGTTCCTCCAGCGAGCCTATGCACACCTCCTCGCGTGTGTCGCGGTTGCGCCAGATGGGCAGCGGAGTGCCCCAGTAGCGGCTGCGTGACAGGTTCCAGTCGTTCAGGTTCTCCAGCCATTTACCGAAGCGTCCTGTGCCGGTGCTCTCTGGCTTCCAGTGGATGGTATTGTTGAGTTCCATCATGCGCTCCCTGGCCTTTGATGCACGGATAAACCAGCTGTCCAGCGGGTAGTACAGGATGGGCTTGTCGGTGCGCCAGCAGTGGGGATAGTTATGCACATGCTTCTCAATGCGGAAGGCTGTGCCCTGCTCCTTCATCTCGATGGCCATCACCACGTTGAGGTCCATGTCCTTGGCAGCGGCCTTCTCGTCATACTTCCCGTTCTGGTTATACTTGGGGTCATAGGCGTTCTTCACATAGTCCCCACTGTGCTTCCAGTAGCCCTCGCACACGCACAACTCCACGAAGTCTGCCCTCATGTCCTCGCGCACGAAATACTTTCCCTGGAAATCAACCATTGGTCTCGTGTCCCCTGCCTTGTCTATCACAAACAGGCTGGGGATGCCTGCGTCGCGTGCCACCTTGGCATCATCGGCACCAAAGGTGGGAGCGATGTGCACGATGCCCGTACCGTCCTCTGTGGTCACATAGTCACCGGGGATGATGCGGAAAGCCTCGTCCGAGCGGTCCACCACCTGGTCGTTCACCAGGTCACAGGGCTTCACCCAGGGCATCAGTTGCTGGTAGTGCAGTCCCACCAGTTCCGTACCCATGCCATGCCACAGAATTTCAGGCGCGTTCTCTGTTCCGTCCTCGTTCTTCGTTGTGGGGAAGTGGGCAGCCAGACGTGCCTCTGCCAGGATGTATATGGCCTCCTCGCCGCTATAGGGGTTCTTGCCCTTGACGGCGACGTATTCTATTTTCGGGCCCACACAGAGTGCGGTGTTTGAGGGCAGGGTCCACGGTGTCGTGGTCCATGCCAGGGCATACACTGCCTGTCCCTTGGTGTCAAAGGGCACCTTGTCCACCACCTTGAACTGTGCGGTCACCGTGGTGTCCTTCACGTCGCGGTAGCAGCCGGGCTGGTTCAGCTCATGGCTTGACAGACCTGTGCCGGCTGCAGGACTGTAGGGCTGTATGGTGTAGCCCTTGTAGAGCATGTCCTTCTGGTAGAGTTGCTTGAGCAGCCACCACAGACTCTCGATATACTTGTTGTCGTATGTGATGTAGGGGTGCTCCATGTCCACCCAGTAACCCATGCGCTCGCTCAGTTCAGTCCACTCGCCGGTGTATTTCATCACATTCTGGCGGCAGCGCTTGTTATAGTCCTCGATGCTTATCGTGCGTCCGATGTCCTCCTTGGTGATGCCGAGTTCCTTCTCCACGCCCAGTTCCACAGGCAGTCCGTGTGTGTCCCATCCTGCCTTGCGCATTACCTGCTTCCCGTTCATGGTCTGGTAGCGGCAGAAGAGGTCCTTGATGCTGCGTGCCAGCACATGGTGGATGCCGGGATGGCCGTTTGCTGATGGAGGCCCTTCGAAGAAGACGAACTGCGGGCAGCCCTCTCTCTCCTCTATGCTCTTGTGGAAGAGGTCCTCCTCCTCCCATTCCTTCAGCATCTGTCGGCCCACCTCGGGGAGGTTCAGACCGTTTCGCTCGGTGAAATACTTCTTCATGATGTATCTTAGTCTTTCCTTTTGGGTACTTGGGTTATTGTATGTCGTCTTGCTTAGTAACTTTCTTTCTCGGATGGGAAATTGCCCTTCCGCACGTCATCGGCATAGTAGGCTACGGCCTCGGCAATCTCTTGCCCGATGTGGGCATACTGGCGCAGGAACTTGGGATGGAAGCCCTCGTTCATCCCCAGCATGTCTGGCAGCACGAGCACTTGCCCGTCGGCGGGGCCAGCCCCGATGCCTATGATGGGTATGGTCAGTTCTGCACACACCTGGGCGGTGAGTTTCGCGGGTATCTTCTCCAGCACAATCGCAAAGCAGCCTGCCTCCTGCAGGGCCTTGGCATCCTTGAGCAACTGCTGTGCCTCGGCCTCTTCCTTGGCACGGAGGCCAAATCCGCCGAACACATGCACGCTCTGCGGGGTCAGCCCCAGGTGTCCGCACACGGGGATGCCTGCCTGCACCATGGCCTTCACTGTGCCGGCCACATGCTCGCCGCCCTCCAGTTTCACCGCATCGGCACCACTCTCGGCCATGATGCGCACTGCGGCTCTCAAGGCATCCTCAGTGCACACCTGGTAGGTGCCAAAGGGCATGTCGCACACCACCAGCGCGTGCTTGGCGGCTCTGGCCACGCTGCGCGCGTGGTATATCATCTGGTCAAGTGTTATGGGCAGGGTCGTGTCATTGCCCGCCATGACGTTGCTGGCACTGTCCCCGATGAGGATGACGTCGATGCCGGCCTGGTCCACCAGGGTGGCCATAGTGTAGTCATAGGCGGTCAGCATGCTGATGCGCTGTCCCTGCTTCTTCATTTCCGTGAGCATCGTGGTGGTCACCTTGCGTGCGTTCTCTGAAATGTAATTTGCCATTTTCTTCTTTCCTC
>CAVKOT010000144.1:0-7631 GCA_963658045.1 Opitutia bacterium UBA4654 | reverse complement strand
CATCATGGCTCCTATCATGGCGGGAACGCCTGTCGTGTAGCTCACTCCCTGCATGCCCGTCTCCTCATAGGCAGCCTGGTGCGAGCAGTTGTTATAGACATAATAGGTGTGCTCCTCACCATCCTTCAGTCCGCGTATGCGGCAGCCGATGCTGGTCTCTCCGTCATAATTCTCACCCAGGTCCTGCGGGTTGGGCAGCACAGCCTTGAGGAACTGTAGGGGCACAATCTTCACGGTCACCTCGCCGGTGCCGTCGGCCTTGGGAGCCTTGTACTCCACCTCGTCGATGCGTGCCATGCCTATGTTCTGTATCACATCCAGATAGGTCAGATACTGCTGGCCGAAGGTCATCCAGAAGCGTGCGCGCTTGATGGTGGGGTAGTTGATGACCAGCGACTCTATCTCCTCGTGATGCAGCAGGTAACTCTCCTTGGGGCCTATGCCAGGATAGGTGAGGGGCTTGTGTATCTCCATGGGTTCCGTCTCGACGTACTTGCCATTCTCCCAGTAGAGCCCCTTCTGGGTAATCTCGCGTATGTTGATTTCGGGGTTGAAGTTCGTGGCAAAGGCCTTGTGGTGGTTGCCGGCGTTGCAGTCAACGATGTCCAGGTACTGTATCTCGTCAAAATAGTGCTTGGCGGCATAGGCTGTGAAGATGCTGGTCACGCCCGGGTCAAAGCCGCAGCCCAGAATGGCCGTCAGCCCGGCCTGCTCAAACCGCTCGCGGTAAGCCCACTGCCAGCTGTACTCAAAGTGTGCCTCGTCCTTGGGCTCATAGTTGGCCGTGTCCATATAGTTACAGCCAGTCTTGAGGCAAGCCTCCATGATGGTCAGGTCCTGGTAGGGCAGGGCCAGGTTCATCACCAGTTCGGGCTTGTAGGCAGAGAGCAGTTTCACCAGTTGCTCCACGCAGTCGGCATCCACCTGTGCCGTGCGCACCTGTGTGCCGTATTTCTTGTTTAGCACTTCGGCCAGAGCCTTGCACTTATTCTCTGTGCGGCTGGCAATCATCACCTCGGTAAACACCTCGGGGTTCTGGCACACCTTGTGTGCGGCCACGGTGGCCACGCCACCAGCGCCGATAATCAGTATTCGTCCCATATCTTTATGTTTTTCTTTGTTTTCCTTGTTCTCACTTTCTCGTTCCCGCTCAGCCCCTCTGCAGGTCCTGCTGGCTCAGCCCCATGGCATGCACCATGCTGAATCCCAGCACCACATGTCCTGGCGTGCCCATCTGTTGCTCCATGTCCATGATGGTGAGCGTGTGTCCTGGTGCCTCGGCCGCAGCCTGCTGCAGTTCCTGCAGGTACTCTCCCGCGTCATCTATCAGCGTGAGTGCTCCCTGCCCCTGGTCACGCAGGATGAAGAGGGCAGCCTGTATGGGCAGCGGAGCACCCTCCACGATGTCCTCCTTGGCAGCGCAGTTTACGGTAAATTCCGCCAGTCCAGGCACGTCGAACCCTTGCTTGTCCAGTTCGTGCACCATGTCAGAGGGCACGAAGTGCTCCAGCCCCTTCTTTCCAGGTGAGTGGAAGATGCACACCTGCACCTCATTGTCCCCCTGCTGAAGTCCGCAGTCCAGGGCACAGCAGGTGAGCCAGTCGGCCAGGTCCAGCCTGGGCACCTCATGCCCCAGCACCTGGGCATAATGCCTTCTGAGCCTTCCTGCCACGGCATCGGCATACTCGGCATCTACTAATATATAATGTGTCTTTTTGCTCTCCTTTTCCATATCGTATGCAAACATACGATATTTTTTCGGGATGGAGGCTCCTTGGGGCGAAAAAGTGAGATGGCCGCCTTTGCTGCAGGAAATCATGGGGGCATCCTGCATGACCAGGCAGGTTGCCTGTTTACTCATGGTGCTACGACTCCCACCATTATGGTGCATGAGGTGGCCGGTGCCACCACCCTCATGGCAGCCTCGCTACAGCTGAATGGCAAAATACAGGGGGAGAGTGAGAATGACATCGACATCAGTTGGGGAGGTGACAACGTCAATGACGAGCAACAGCCTTTTGCCCTAAAAGCCCCTTGCCCTATCCACAAAAAAGTGCTCTATCCACAAAACTCACGTTTGTCCTAACGACAATTGCCTTGCTGTAACGACAATACTTCTGCCATGCCGCGTGTCATGGCTTGCCTCATAAGTCAGATGTCCCTAATTTTGTGATGCAGGATTGTCACGAGGCACAAGGCTGGACACTCCTGGACATGGACTGGACAACCAAGAAACTATATGTTAATTATACCAAACTGAGGATATGAGAAAGACCCTAAACAAACTCCTGCTTGTGGCACTTGCAGGGCTGTGTCTTGCCAGTTGCAGTGACGGCAATGGCGTGGGCAACCTGGAGAACCGTATAGACGAGATAGAGAACACCCGGATAAAGACCATCAGCCAACAGGTGGAGAGCATCAATGCCTCGCTTCCACAACTGCAACAGGTGGATGCGGAACTCAAGACCCTGATAGAGAGCTTGCAGGCTAAGGCAGACAGCCTGCGTGCCGAGGCCGCCACAAACGCTGGCGCAATCGGGGACATCGAGAGGCTTGTGGGAGTGCTGGAACAGATGGACTCCATGCTGGTGGACAGAATCTCGGGGCTTGAGAGTTATGTGCGCCGTGGTATCTCGGACACGCGGGACTGGACATCTGCCACCTTTGCCACGCTGGCGCAATGTGACAGTCTCACAGCACAGGTTGCCGCTGTCAGCATTGAGGTGGACAGCATCCATGGGAGACTGGATGGGCTGGACGGGACTGTGGCTGGCCTGGATGCGAGGCTGCGGCAGGCTGTCAGCGACATCACGGAGTCCATCACCAACCTGGAGACCTCGATGAAGTCGTGGGTGAACGGACAGCTTACAGCCTACTGGACCATCGAGAAGACAAAGGCTGCACTTGAGGCACAGGGGGAGGACTTCGCAAAGAGACTCGGAGAGCAGAAGGAGACACTGGAGCAACTCATCGCTGACAAGACGGGCGAACTGGACACACTGGCCAGCAAACTTGGGACGTGTGAGAAGGCCATCAAGGACAATGCCGGGGCCATTGCGGAGTTGAAGTCAGGCCTGGAGCAAGACAAACAGGACATCAAGGCGGCTTATGAGAAGGCCATTGCGGATGCCATTACAGAATGCGAGGGACGGATGAACTCCACGGTAAGCAAGGAAATAACGGACGTTAATGAACGGATGGACTTGGTGGCCAAGTCGGTCAATGACAGCCTGGACACCCTCAGGGACAAGGTCACGGCTATGGAGAAAGACCTTAGCGCATTGACGGCCAGGTTTGACGGACGCATCCAGTCACTGGTGCACATTCCCACCTACTCGGATGGCGTGGAGGAACTCGCCTTTACACAACTTGGTTCTTCCCAAAAGGCTGATGGCAGGATTGTGCTGAGGTTTGAGGTCAGTCCACACTGGGTGGCGGGGAAGATTACGAAGGAGCAAGTGAAGGCACAGGCCCTATATACCAGAACCAGGGCAAGTGCAGGAGATCAGGTGCCCCTGGGGGTAAAGAGCGTGTCTGCCGATGCCTCAACGGGTATCCTGACGGTAATCATAGATGCCTCCAGGCTTAGTATTGAGTTCAATGAGGGTACGCTGTTTAATGCCTCTCTTTCTGCCAGCGTGAGAATATCGGTGACAGACACGGTGAACAACTGCTATGACATCACGTCAGGCTATGTCGCAGTCCGTTTGTCGCCCACTTCGGAGTATCCCCCTTGCATAGCCTATAGGACCAAGGACAACGAGCGTTATGATTTCTTCCTGCAAGCGAGGGATGCTGACGGGAATGTCGTATCTTCAGTGTCAAATGAGATTATTGGTGACATTGGCCACATCAATTTTGGAGAGACACCAAACGCCCGGTACTCTCTGTGTTTCCTTGCCGCTGGTGTTGACAGGGACAAGGGCATCTATCCCGACAACAATCAGGTCACGGAGTTCTATGTCAGCGAGGTGACGACATTGAACTATGTGGATGCGACCAGGCTGTTCTACAACTGGAAGTCCTTGAGGGAGGCTGACCTGCGGTGGCTGGGTATGCACATGGTGTGTGACATGACCGAGATGTTCCGGGGGTGCGACAGCCTCACGTCACTCGGCATTTCGGTGGTGAGCAAAAATAAGCTGAGAGGGCTGAAGGGAATGTTCATGGACTGCCGCTCCCTGACATCGCTTGACCTCCAGGGTTGGAGCACAGCCCTTGTGCAGGAGATGACCCAGATGTTCTCTGGCTGTGAGTGCCTGGCCTCGCTTGACCTCTCTTGCTGGGACATCAGCGCCACGACCACCACGACAGGCATGTTCGCTGGATGCAAGGGGCTGAGGACAATCACGATGAGGGGCTGTAATGACGCGACTGTCAGGACGATAGAGGCCGAGCTCACCGAGGCGGGCATCCGTGATGCCGTCAAGATTGTGAGATAGGCAAGGGACACGGCAGGGCGCGAAAGCCGCCGGCACACCACAGCGTCGTGGTGGATGCCGGCGGCTTTCCCGTTTCCGGTGAGGAGTGGGGCTCAGAACTCAAATCCGAACTTGAAGCCGATGTTATGCAGGGACTCGCGGTCCTTGTACTTGATGAAGTTGCTGTACCAGTAGGTCTCCCTGTGCGTATAGAGGATATAGACGAAGGAGAAATCAATGGCAAACCGGTTGGTCACAGGCATGCTGATGCCAATGGATGGCTCTATGTATCCCCCCTTGAAGTCTCCCACGCTGCCGCCTCCCTTGAAGTCTATGTAGGGGCTGATGGCCTTGTTGAGGATGTTGATGCGTGCCTGCCCGAAGATGGGGGCAACGACAGTCGCGCCGTCAGAGTCGGAGGTGGAGGCCAGGTCAACTCCTATGCCCGCGCCCACGAAGAAGGTGGGGTTGAGCTGCAGGCCGTGTGAGGTGCTGAAGGCGAATGATACGCTGCTCTCGCCGTCATAGAAGGACGAGCCCAGGCCGATGTTGGCAAATCCCTTGTAGGCCATGTGGCGGTCACGGAACTCGCTCTGCGCCATTGCCGATGTGCAGAGGCATGCTGTGAGTGCAAGTGTGAGTAGTTTCTTCATAATAGTGTGGTTTTTGGTTTGTCGCAAGTCTGCCTTGCCTGATGCGAAGTTACAACAATTCGTGGGATAATGTCCATCGCGCGGGCAGAATACTGCCACCGCTGCATAATACGACTGAAATTGCTAGGTAAGATGTACTTAAATCTCTGTTCGCAACTTGCGAACACATATTCGCAACCACCGAACACATGTACGAAGACTTCGAACACATGTTCGCAACTTGCGAACAGAGATTTAAGCGTATTGATAGGGAGAGAGCAGTACACTCCTCAGCCCCAGGCAGTCATCTCCTGTCTCAACGCCTCGCCATAGCATTCTTGTGCTTGGTTCGTGGCCCACAGGCCGCACAGGGGCAGGGTAGTCCTGGCAGTCGGACGTTTTTACGACTTGCCCATCATCTCTCTCTCTCTGTAACCATCTCCTCGACGGACATTCCATATACAAACGCTTTCTCCATAGTACCTCCAGCGTGTGTGTCTGTGCACATAAAGTTACGGAAAAAGCACGATGTTCACAAGTTAGTGTACCACTACTTAGTGAACCTCGTGTGTTATGATGATAGGCCGTGTCGTATGCAGAGGTGTTATGGCGTGAGCACTGGTGTCTTCCTTAGGGTAAGGTCGGCCAGCAGCACGGCCAGCGTCTGTTGGGAGTGCTGCCTACTAAATTGCCCCAAGTTTTTGCAACCGCATGACAATGGAGGTTTGGCTGCGTCCCATTCTTTGTGATATGTGTTTGATGCTCTTACCCTCATGGAAAAGTTGGAGGAGATACTGGTCTCCTTTTCTTCCCCAGCGTTTGTTTGCATTCCTGTGTAGAGGCGTCTGTGTGTTGGCAACAGGTGTTTCTGGCCGCATGAATTCTGTTACGAAGTCCGAGGGGTTCTTCTTGTCGTAGAGGACAATGGTTCTTTCTCTCGCACGTGTTATTGCCACGTAGAACAGACGGCGTTCTTCTGCATGTGGATAGTTCTCTTCCTTGCAAAGGACATAATTAAGAATGGGGTCATCGCTGACTTCAGACGGAAATCCGAATGTGCCCTTGTTGCATTGCAGTATGATTACATAGTCGGCTTCAAGCCCTTTTGACTTGTGGATGGTGAGAAACTCTATTTCCCTTCCGCCAATCATGTAGAAGAATTTGTTGCCTCGCTTGGTGCTCTGGAAACTCGAGGACAGGTAATAGTCATCAAATGAGTATCGCCCCAACAGGAAAATGCTTTTTCCAACAGGAATGCCTGCTATGATTTCTTGGATGGAGTTGGTATAGGACAGACGGTCGTATTCGAGGAATTGCAGTACCGTCCGTGACGAGTTGGAGAATGGCTTGACATCCTTGTGAAGTTGTATAGGGTTACGTTGAATGAAGCGTGAGGCCTGCCCAACAAGTGGATTTCCAAACCTGAACGTAGTCTCAATCTTGCAGATGTCGGTTTTTCCAAAATAGTCTTGGAATTGACTGAACAGGGTCAAGTCGCTTCCCGAAAAACGGTAGATGGATTGCCAGTCATCTCCCACACAGAACAGCTTCGCAGGACGTTCACCCTCCCTTAGTGCTTGCAGGAAGGCGTATCTGTCTATGGAGATGTCTTGAAATTCATCTACAATGATGTAGTCCCACGATTGTGGGTGATGTTGCTTAAACAGGGTGGTTGCCTCCAGTATGAGGCCTGTAAAATCCTTTTGTCCCCTTTGTGCAAGCTCCTTCTCATATGATTCGTATATGGGCATAATGATTTTAGAGATGATGAGAAGACTCCTTTTATCTCCCTTGGCTTGGGATAAAATCGCCTGTATCGGCTTACAACAGTTTTTCAGTAGGGTAATGAATGTCACGGCCATACGGATGAAAACTTTCTCCTGCTGACTCTGCTCGGGCAACACCATATTGTATAAGGAATCATCCGACAACTCCTCGAATGGGATGCCAAAAGCTTTTAGGCTTGCTTTAAGTTTCTTCCTAATGTCATAATAGCGGAAGTCTGCGCTTGTCGTTTCCAAAAGCAATGTCCCAAATTTCTTGTGTGCCTCTCGCTTCCATGTGATTCCGTCACCATATTTCTCGTTTGCCTCTGCATAGGTGATTCCTTTGTCTTGTGCAAACCATAAGGGGACTTGCCCATGCTCATCTACTCCGAAATGCTCCAGGTATGCCCGCGATGTCTTCCCGTCTTTAGTGTAATAGATAGAAAAGTCTGGTTTGTATTGGGAGTGGGACGCATCGGCAATAGGGTGCTCGTATGACTCTTCATACCTGAATCTTAGTCCTAATGAGGATAAAATGAAGCATAGTTTCTGTTCCTGCTCGCTTCTAACATAGATAGAATTGCCATCCATGTCGGGCAGTGTGGCCTTGTATCTGTTCTTTTTTGCCTGTGAGAGTTCTTGTTTCCTTTGGGCTTCCTTCTTTTCCCAATCCTGTTCTTGTATTCGGTAGTCAATGAAATATTCCAGAACGGCTTTTTTGAAGTCCTTGCTCTTTAGCAAGTGGCGAAAGATACTTATGAAAAGTCCATCAGTGTTGTCACAGATGCTTGGCTTTTCCTTCGTAATCAGCC
>CAVKOT010000143.1:0-7696 GCA_963658045.1 Opitutia bacterium UBA4654 | reverse complement strand
AGCGAATACTTCCGTTTAAGAACTTCCAAGTCTGGCATGGGAATAGTCTGCTGTCCACGAAGAACCCTTTCCAGAGTATGCAGGAGTCCGTCCTCTCCTTGTGCATTCTGATGCTCACAAAGCAAACCATACTTTCCACTCTCTGTTAAGTCTCTCAATCCCGTAGTATTATTGGCAACAATGGGTAGGCCAGCCATCATCATCTCCAAAGCCACATACCCAAACTCTTCATGAATGGATGGAACAATGCCAAGGTCTGACATAGCATAGAATTCTTCTATCTTTGCTTTTTCGAGAAAACCAGTAAAGACTATCTTATTCCACAAATTCTCCGCATATTTTATGCAAACACCAAAATTACCCTCACCAATGACTACCAAGCGCAAGCCAGACATTTCCTTTGATAGTATCCTAAAGACATCTATCAAGTCAACAATGCCCTTGACGGAATCCAGACGACCACAGAAGAGCAATATCCTTTCATCGTCTGCGAATCCATATTTCTGACGAAGCTTATGACGAAGTTCGACACGTCTCACACCTCTCACCCAGGCATGCCCATTAGGAATAAGCGAGAGTTTTTGCTCTGCAATAGCATAGACATCCTTTATCATGTCATAAGAATGCCTGGAGATGGCAATGACATGGTCACAACAGTTTTTCATGAATTCCTGCTCTTCAGAAAAAGAATTATACACATTCCGTTCTCTGTCGTTTTCCTGTCTTTCTAAGATTTGTGCCAGATACTCCCTATTCCCCAATAGTTCAAAACTCCAAGATGTAAAATGAAGCGTAAACAGAATTTTAGCATTAAGTGCTACTCTAACTCGTTCCGCCATAAGTGGGTAATACGCAAAATTAAAATGGCAAACGACTCGTCCAAACTTACCTGCGAACTGCTGAATTACATATTGAGCATAGTTGTACTGCCTCAAGTTGCCAGTTGTATTCTGATGAGGAATCTGATAGTGTCTTACCCCATTCTTCACTCTTACTTCCACATCCTCCCCTACGCTGTCCAAGTCAAGAACAAATACATGCCACCCCACAGAAACCAAGCATAATGACAGTTGCTCCACATAAGTTCCCACGCCATAATTGGCTGCGCGACAATTTTGGCTAAAGATAAGCGCACATGGATTTTCTGAATATTCCACCCCTGTCAGTGAAGAATCCTCAACCATAATCTCCATATCATCTTGTTTCTGTTCCAGCAGAAGCAACCCAGTCTCCCATACAACCCTTTCCGACACAGGAGAAGACTCATAATAATTTAGGATTTTCCCATACACAGAATCCAGGTCAAAATTTGCGCTATGCATGTCTATGCCATGTTGTTGGCAGGCTGCCTGAAGCCTTTGTTGATAAGAGATGTCAAAGGTGGACTTTCCAGAAGTCTTCTGCCATTCAAGTCTTGCCCTAACATACGCAGCAATTCCCGAAAGTCCACTCCCGAAAGTCACATCGCTCACGCGCAAAGGATCTATAGCCATAATGACATTGTCCAGTTCTTCCAAGATGTCATCTGCATCGCCACTCTCCAGTTGGCATGAAATCAAGTATTGTATGCACCAGCC
Organism: Opitutia bacterium UBA4654; assembly: GCA_963658045.1. Taxonomy (GTDB): domain Bacteria; phylum Bacteroidota; class Bacteroidia; order Bacteroidales; family Bacteroidaceae; genus Physcousia. The sequence goes on along the minus strand of CAVKOT010000143.1, from coordinate 6,119 downwards.
TATACCAGCCAGCCCATCCAAGAACCCTATGGGCTCCCACTTAGTGATTTCGTCATAGAGTTCCTGGAGCAATAGTTCCGCATACTCTCTGTAACACAAACATCCCGTATGCTGTGCATACTTGTAAAAGAATAAGACTTTCCCCATCAAACCATGGTTCAGGGACAGGCTTCGGGTGCCACATCCTGAAAGCACTATTCTGTCCACCAAATGCTTATCCATACCCATTTCCTTTACTCCAGCTCTAAAGGTTCATACCGAGGCACCTCTCGTGCCTCTGGTTCAGACTTGGGCCTTCCAAACAGGCTACCAATATCCTCATGTATCTTCCTCTGCATTTTCAGCAAGTCTTTCCTGTCCATCTTGTTGTAACTGCCATACCCTTCCATGTATAAAGGCTTGCGCTTCTGCTCAATCTTCACACATTCGAAGTCATAAAGACTGTCTTTGTCTGACACTTTTAATATTGCACCAGGCAGCCCACCAAATTTCCATGGCCCATAACGCATAGGTATCTTTTGGGCAAACCATGCGGTGAAATCTCTTCCACTAAAATGGCAAGTTGCCTTCTGACACAAGTAACCACAAATGGTCATTGTGTCTCCTCTGACAGTCCATTCCTGGTTAGGATACTTTTCCTCATGATAACAGTTATATCTGCCCAAATACAGAGGAAAGCAACTATATTCCGTCAACTTCCCATCAGACATATACCATTCTGAATACTGATACTCACTCCATCCCTGTTTATAATTCCCATGCGGAGTCACCCTGAGTCCTGTATTTGCAGGTACGCCATGCTCCTTCTTCCACTTGCGCACACCTTCGGTTGCCCCAACCCAGCTATAACTATAGAACTTCACATTCTTCTTTCCGACTTCCAGGCAAAAATAGTCACGATAGGTTGACTCATTGCGTATGTCTGATGCACAGAGGGCATAATACATCTGCACATAAGTTGTGTCTATGACCTTAGCAGGTCCCGTGTTTCTGCCATGTGGCCTTATAATATCCCCTTGGGCAAAAACAGACAACACACATAAACAAAGCATATTTGCGACCAAACAAACTCTTGTCATTTTTAACAGTCTTATGAATATGAGGGCACACAAAATGTGTCCTCATATTCCATTACACATAAACTTCACATGGCTTTTTTACAAGCCGCATCTCCACAGTTGCGTCGATTACAAATTGTCAGACCCCCTCATGCATGAATGCCGGATCTGGAGCATAAGTCCCAGATGTGCTGGACATGTAATACTGGTTGCAGCCTGTCGTAGAATAACCTCCATAACTGCCAAGGCTATAGTTGGCGGCTTTGTTTTCCTCTGAGCTGGCCCCACCGGGCTTACCTTCGAAGGCACATGAACATGTACAGTAGCGAGGCTCACCTCCGCCAAAGAGGGAACTCATCTCCTTGTCTTTCAGCATAGCCTCAGACAACGCACTCAGTTTGAGTTTTTTCTTCAACATGATTTTCAAATTAAAAATTAGACATTACTTGTTATTGTGCACATAACATAAATTATTTCTCCCCATTACCTGTTCGTATCCTGATGGAGGAGGACAAACATACTGGAATATGCATTGAGAACACGGTTCCGCATCCCTGACTTTCCGCCATGCCGCATGACCCGCAAGTTCATTGCATATAATATCCGAGAAACTATCTCGGCCAACATGCCCAAGAACAACACCACAGGCACTGGATTTAACACTGCCATCAGGCAACACATATAGAGAGCCAAAGTTATTGGCATTCAATTTCTGATTGCGGAATATTTCCCTCATACTTATTTTCGTATGCAGAAGTTCCCGCTCTGTCATATATACGTTTTCCTCAAAAAACTTTTTATTCTTTCCTGTATAAAATGGATAAACCTGGTATGTGGCTACATTATGGACTTCGACAAAGTCATCTACATCACGAACATCCTTTTCATGCTCGACAACAAAGTGCAAGTTAACTCTTGATCCACGAAGACTTTCATATACATCTCCCAAGCGTGCGCTGTCAAAACCAGCAGGAATCAACAGGTACACTTCCTGACTATCCACAAACGCATTTTCTTGATAAAGCCGATAATGCACATGAAAACGGAAACGCATAGGCAGACGACATGCTGCATTTTCTATAGTTTCAAGAGCGGCAGAATCATAAACGTCTCCTCCAAAGATATTTACACGATTAAGTTGAAAGACACAAACCTCTTCCAACACTGTGGTTAATTGTAGAGATGAAAGTGCGGCTTCGCTACCCTGCCCAAGATTGCAACAGAACGGAAATTGTTTGCAGTATTCCCCACATTTCGCACATGAATATCTACAATTAGAATTCAAATATATATTCAGACTATTCAAGAAACGCGTTATGTTTTCCCCAAAAAGCAGAGGCACGTCTTCTTTGTTCTTAATCTTGTCCACATCCTTATTCAGAGATAGTAACGGACGTAAAATCACAGGGCGATTGGCCATACCATCATAAGGAAACGTCAGTGCCATGCCATTCTCACATGTTCCAATAATCCATCTCTGCACTGGCAAAGACAGGCAGTCCCAGTCAACTAAGGTACACCCAAGCGATTCCTCCCCTTCTACCATTCCAAGGAGTAGCAGGACATGCCTGTCTTCACTAACCAGGACACTCTTCCGTTCCGTATCATAAACCAGAGCCTTGTCTCCACAAAGATGGACATAAACCTCCGATTTCAAGCCATACCAGAATTTGCTTCCCCTTTCAATCATAGCACATTAAATCTTACTCTCATCAATACATTTCGTGGTCTCAATGCATATTCCAAATGATACATGTCCATATTGTCGTTGCGATTCATGACATATTTCTTTTGGTTGAACAGGTTGTTCCCTTCCAGTTCTATCGATGCCCTCCTAAATGTGTATTGCACCCCCGCATCACCGAAATAACGATAATGATTTCTTGCATTCCAGTTGTCGTAAGTCCCTTCTGCACTGACATTCAGCGCAAGTTGCTCCGTTGGGCACAACTTCAAGGAAACCCGACCCATATAATCTTTTACCATGCCAGACACAGACTGTCCATTACGAATTCCATTCACAATACCGCCAAAACTTGTGACCACCCCCACCCATCGGATTGGAGTAATAGACCCTGTCACGTTGATTCTGCCAGAATTGTTCCAATAGGACATCAGATTTCCATCCACCAACCGCTGATATTCGTTGCGAACGTATCCTGCGTTTAATTTCACATAACATTTCTTCCAAGAGAAATTCTTGCTCACCCCAATCCCAGCAGAGACAGACGAGGAGCCATTAGCCAGTCCGCGTATTACAGAAGTGCTGTAGATTCCATCATACACGAGGGCATCTATCTGGTTACGCCAAGTGTAGCCATAGCCCGCATTCGCATTGAAAAAGAACTGGCGCAACGCATTAGAATAACTATAACTTCCCGACACATTGATATTCTTGCGTGTGAACATGTCCTCTACCTGACTGCGCAGCACCGTCCTATAGTCTTCCATCACATAGCCATGGAAAAGAGAGTTGAGATCTCCTACCTGCTGTTCAAAACGCGCCTTTCCGTACAACGTATTATAGACTTTCCACTCATAGCTTGCAGAAAGCGAAGGCTGTATGATGGGACGAAAATAGGCATTACGATTATGGCGTACCAAATCATTGGATGACTGGGCATCCAGTGCCACCGGCAATCCCAACTTGACATCGCCATGCTTGTATATATATGCGTAATCTTGAAAGACGCTCACTCTATATATCCCATACCACATCTGGTTACGACAGTCCTCCACATTCAGGTCTGCCAGCCCCGTCAGCATACCTTCCTCACCATAAATGGTACTGTGGCCACTGAAACCATATTCCCCACGAACATGGCGAAACTGCTTGATATAACTGGTAAACGCTCCAAATGAAATTGTGCGTGGCATCAACTCCTGCATGCGGAAACTATCCTCGCGCTCAACAACATGCAGTTTTTGGGACGCTTGGGCATACCCACCAAAAATATTGAATCGGAGCACATTGTCACCCATGCGCTTTTGGATGGTCAACTTGTCAGAGAATCTCAAGGGGGTGGAGCGCATCCTTTGGACGACCATAGAGTTGTAGTCCTGGCTCCAGGTTTGTCCGTCAGCCCTGTCTTCATTCCACGAGACATGCGCAGAAAGAGCATTGGACGTGTAATGATGGCCAGAATTGTTTATGTACCTGTGAGAAAGGTTCACACTATGCGTTTTATCTGTCATAGTCTGCGCTTCATGCAAGCGAATATTGGCAGCCTCTGGGCGATACCGCTCTATATAGGTATATCCATCACGATTTTGCAAGTCGTGGTTATAGACAAAGTTAAAAGTCATTTCCTTATCCTTGTCCAGTTTTTCCAGCCAGTTATGTGACAAGGCATGAGTCTGATTATCCATGTAGCGTTTTTGCGGAACCCCTGGCACTCCAGGACTGGACACATGTACACGCGATACCGGGGTTAGCCCAGCCCCCCCATACTGGTTTGTGAGTTCGGCCAGTATATCGTCACCCGAATTGTTCCCCTTGTATGTCTGCATGGTCTGCCTTTCCTTTCCGAAATACATGCCTACAAGTTCCTCGTTCCACAATCCCCTCATTCCCTTACCATGTCTTTGAGAAAGCCCTGCACCCAGTGCCGCGGCAAGCGTATAGGAACCTTTGGCCTTTTCCTTGAGTTTGAGGTTTATGGCCACCTCGTCTGTCCGAACCAGATTCTGTAGCATCTTTATGGGTTGATGATGCTCCATCACCTGCACTTTGCTCACAGCATCTGCTGTAATGTTATTTACCGCCAGTCCGTACCTCCCCTGCAGCATGTCCATTTCCTCCACATAGAACTTGCTAATGGCCTTTCCATTATAGGTGATTCCGCCACTTTTCGACACTTCCACACCAGGTATTTTCTTCAGCACATCTCCGATTGCACGGTCACCCTGCTGCTTGTACGAACTCACCAGATAGTCTGTGGTATCCCCCTTTATGGTCACAGGGGCAGCCTTAATATCCACCTCCTTCAAATCTATGCCTTTGGACTCAACTAAGAAATCCAGGGTTTGCGACCTGTTGGCGACCACCTTGCTATAATTCCCGATTTGGAATCCCGCCACGCGTATGCAAATACTATCAGCATCGCCACTATAAACAAGGGAATACTGCCCGTCCTCATCAATATCCGCAAAAGAAAGTATGTTGGATTCCCCGGGAAGGTTCAATGTCACAAAACCCTCCACCGCGTGTCCATCCTTATCAGCCACGCGTCCTGTCACCCTTGTCTGTGAGAAAGACATCACACTGGCAAACAGAATTATTATAACAAGCAGAAAATATCGCATACCACAACTATTTTCAACTGGAAATCACCTCATTCATAATTCTTCTGTACAGCGAAGGACGTTGGCGGATAAGTGACAGGTTACCTTCGCAATAAGAGCGGAAAGCATTTTTGTCCATAAATCCTTGACATCTCGGTGTTTCATCTATTCCTTCCAGATTATACATGCACTGAGAGCATGCTTTCTTGTTATAACAAGCAAGACAACGCTTTTCCATGCGGGCAAGACGCATATTACATTCCATCGCAATATGTTCCACATCAATTTGTACCTCAGAGTCTGTGACCCGGCCTAATGCGAATTGTTGTCCGATGCGCTCACAAGGCAGGATTTTTCCATTTACGGAAAGATATAGTTTTCGCGTAAACGGAATGCATGTGCCCGTTGGTAGAAACGGATAATCAGGACTCTTTAAAAAGAGTTCCTGGCTCATTTCCTCCTTTTTCCCAGATTTATTCAAACTTTCCCAGGAAGAGTTGAACATGGAATGGATGATAAGCCTTTAGATATTCGGGGAAATTTTTCTCCACAAATTTGGCAGAAGACGTATCATCCCACAAGGTGACATCCCAATCTGGATGTGTTTCACGGACACACTGCTCGCATTTGGTAAATAAAGGCGGAATCCCCTCGTCCCAATGAAGGAAAATCACATATATTCTTTTGGGAATGCTCATTGATTCTATGTAAACAATGGATATTACCCCAGTTCGGGATAAGAATGCCGTAATTAGTTACAGGAAAAGTTGGTAGTCT
>CAVKOT010000142.1:0-7747 GCA_963658045.1 Opitutia bacterium UBA4654 | reverse complement strand
GTGACAGACAAGTAATATATTTATTAACAAAAAACTATTATGAAACAGAGATCATTGTTATTGTTTCTGGTTTCTCTGATGGCTCTTTTCCCGGCCTATGCTGAGGATACGGGTAATCTGTCCTTTAAGGGGAACGGCAACAGTGTGAGTATCACCGATGTGGGTAACGGCGAGTGGGTGGTGCAGGTCAAGGGCGACGACCCCTATGCCTACCTGTATCCCCTTGAGGCAGACTTGACCGAGGAGCAGAACACAGTCAAGTTTGAGTACAAGCTCAACAAGGAGACTGGCACAGGCGTGGAGTTCTTCTTCTCGCCCATCCAGGGCGGGCGCGAGCAGAGTTTCTCGCTGATTCCCACCGACCAGTGGACGCTTGCGCAGATTAACATCGCGACCTAGAAGGCAAACTTCGGCTGGGGCAAGGCTGGTGACTTCATGCGCTTTGACTTCGGTGGCAACAGCGGGGCCATGCTGCAGATCAGGAATATGCGCATAGGCGCACCTGAGGACATCATCGTCGATGACCTGGAGCAGGACGAGCAGGGCGTGTGCCTCCTCTCTACGGCAGAAGACCTGGAGAAGTATGCTGGCTACATCAACAGAGGTCTGCCCCTGAATGCCAAGTTGAAGAATGACATCGACTACACAGGGCATACCACGATGATAGGCAATGCGCTGTGCGCTTATTCCAACGTGTTCGACGGACAGGGACATGCCATCACCATGGGCTTTGAGCCTACGGCTGAGAACCAGGCACTCTTCCCCGAGTTCTCGGGCGCAATCAAGAATCTGACCGTAAAGGGCGACATCAACACCAAGTTCTGCCGAACAGCAGGATTTATCGCACGCAGCCACGGCGGATACATCGACAACTGCGTGAGCCTGGTGAACATCAACAGCACTGCCCAGGGCGATGCTGTGTATGGAGGCTTCGTGAGCGAGCACTGCGACAACTACCTCTACATGACCAACTGTATCTTTGGCGGCAAGATTACCTCGCCCGACGCATACGATACAGGCGGACTGATAGGCTGGAGCAGCGGACAGACATCACTCAAGTACTGTATCATGGCAGGTGACATATCGGCCACGACAGGCAGTGACTGCCACATGTTTGTGCGCAACCCCGGCAACGCAGGCATCCTGTCGTGCCTTTACGTCAAGAACTGCGACAATGTGAAGAATGATGCGGGCAGCACGCTGGTGGAGGTAGGCGACAACGGCGTGGCCAGCGGTGAGTTGGCATGCAAGGCCAACGCACTCATGGGCAGCGTTATCTACCGGCAGACCTTGGGCCAGGACCCCGTGCCCGTGCCCTACAGCACAAGCAAGCAGGTGTATGCCACAGGCAACGTGCGCTGTGACGGCATGCCCCTGGATGAGTCAGTGACCTACAGCAACACCGAGTCGGCACTGCCCGGACACACATTCGTGGACGGACTGTGTACGGTGTGCGGACATGGCGACATGAACTTCGTGCCGCAGGTGGACGGCGTGTTCCAGGTGGGCAACGGTGCACAGCTCGCATGGATAAGCAAGTATGTGAACAAGGGCAACGGAGCCGACTTTGTGCTGACTGCCGACATCGACATGGCAGGACGCGAGTTTGAGCCCATTGGCACCGACAAGACGAGATACACCGGCAAGTTTGACGGACAGGGACACCGCATCAGCAACCTCACGGTGAACTGCCCCGACATGGAGGGTGTGGGACTCTTTGGCACCGTGACAGGCTCTGTGGAGGTCAAGAATGTCATTCTGGACAACACCTGCTCCATCACGGGCAAGGCATTCAGCGGTGTGGTGGGAGTCTCCAAGGGAGGCACCAACCTCACCATGAGCTGCGTGGGCAACGAGGGAAGCACCATCGTGAGCGCGCAGAACGGCAGCGGCATGTATGGCTGCAACTACAACCAGACCGCGCTGGTGACCATGCGCGACTGCTATGTGACAGGCATTGTCAAGGCTGGCTCTGAGGCTGGCGCACTCTCAGGATGGGCCTATGGCGCAGCCATCAGCGGATGCTGGTCAACCGCCCAGGTGGAGGGCTTTGAGGCCCCGGGGACCTCACTCTTCCGTGGCCCCGCGGCATCGGCCACCAACATCTACTCCACACACGGACAGGGCACGGCCATCACAGCCGATGACGTGATATCGGGCAAACTTACCTACATGCTGAACGGAGGCCTGAAGGCCACTCCCGTGTGGTACCAGACACTCAGTGCCGACCAGCAGCCCGTCTTTGACAGCACGCACGGCATCGTGTATCTGCTGGGCGAGACTTATGGCGACATCCACGATGATGCCACACTGGCCGAATTCAAGGAGCACATGCTGGCCGACGCACACGACTATGTGCGAGACCTGGTAGCCTCCAACTCCAACCTCGACGACTATGCTGCCGAGACCGGAGCCATGGAGAACGCCACCACACGCGAGGAGATTATCGCACAGGCTCTGCTCATGCTGGAGGCGCGCAAGGAACTGGAGGCTTCGGCAAAGGCTTACGCTGACTTCAAGGCCAAGGTGGATGAGACACTTGACTTCATCGAGAATAACAACTATGTGGGACAGGAGCGTGACGACCTGGAGGCTTACCTGACCTCAAGCGATGAACCAAACGACCAGTACGTGAACGGTGGCGCTGAGTACATCTACGCCACACACGAGCTGGAGACCACTGACGTGCTGGAGGAAATCAACTATATCGACAACCTCAAGCAGGACATGATAGCCAATTGCTACCAGTCGGGTTCTGACGTGACGATGCTGCTGGCCAACTCTGACTTCTCACAGGGACTGGAGGGCTGGAACGGCCAACTGCTCACCGGCGCGATGCAGAGTGCCACCACGCACCTGTATGCGGCCGAGTACTATGGCTCTGGCTCATTTGACACCTACCAGAAGGTGGATGGTCTGAAGAAGGGCGTGTATGTGCTGGCCGCCAACGCCGCTGTGCGTCCTTTCAACGAGGCTTCGTCCAAGTACTACAGTGCCGAGCTGTACATGAATGACAACACCGTGCTCGTGCCCACCGTGTATGAGTCACGCATTGCACCCGAGGATGTGCAGGATGGCGTGAACTGCTATGTGACCGCCACCAATCCAGCCGACAACTGCCCCGACCTGGAGATAACCGACGAGGCTGGTAATCTTATCGGCTATGGCATACATGGCCGCACCAGCATGGCAAACGCCGCCAGCGCAGGACGCGCGCAGAACTATCTGGCAGCCGAGGTGGCCGAGGGCGGTACGCTCACAGTGGGATTCCGCAAGCCCGCATCGTCCAACGGTGCAAGCGAATGGGCTGGCATCAGCAACCTGCACCTCTATTACTTTGCCACGATGGAGGACGCTGCCCAGTATCTCGACAAGGTGCTGGACTGCCAGGCCGTGCGCGCCCGCAACGCTGCAGGAGTGGAGTTTGACGCGGTAGAATATGTCAAGGAGCCCAACTGCCCGCAGAGCATCAAGGACGACCTCACACAGGCTGCCGCTGCTGTGGGGCAGGCTACCACAGCCGAACAGAAGTACGAGCTGGTGCAGAAGTTCTCTACGCTCTTCGCACAGTTCAAGGAAGGCCGCGACGCCTATGTGGCCATGGCCAAGGAGGCAGACTTCGTGGAAGGCGTGTCGGGAACACTCCTCAGCGCAGGCAAGATAGACAAAGCCCAGGCCAACAATATTGCCGCTGCCGTGGCTCAGACATGGACGGACTACAAGAGCGGAGCATGTTCCCTCGAGGATGCCCAGGCCCTGACAGTACTGAAGGCCACAGGCATCATCCCCGACGTGAAGGACGGCATGTATGAGATAGAGGACAACCTGCACATGTGCTACTTCACCGCCAAGGTCAACAACGGTGCCGCAATCAGCGCAAAACTGCTGGGCGACATCGACTACTTCACCAACGACCAGGTGATGCGCACGTTCCGTGGCACGCTTGACGGTGATTTCCACACCATCACAGTGGACATCAGCGCCACCGAGAGCGGCGCGGGCATGATCAACAACACCGACAACGCCACCATCAAGAACCTTGTGCTGCGCGGCAAGATTGTCACCAGCGGGAACTTTGCAGGCAGTGTGACGGGCCTCACATCGGGCGGCGTCACCACCATCAGCAAGGTGGCAAGCTATGTGAACATCGAGACCTCAAAGGATGGTGACGGAACGACTGGCGGACTCGTGGGTGTGTCCAACACCGACCTGGTTATCACTGACTGTCTCTTCGCTGGAAGCATCAAGGGCAAATCCACCAATTGCTGCGGCGGACTGGTGGGCTGGACAAATTCCATCACCAAGGTACAGAACACACTGCAGATTGGCACCTATGACATCAGCATCGATGGCTGCCACACTATCGCTCGTGGCCCGCATTTGCAGGCTACCAACTGCTACTACCAGAATGCCCTGGGTGAGGTGCCCTCGGGTGCGACTGCTGTGACTGAGGCACAACTCAAGAGCGGTGAGGCATGCTATATGCTCAACAATGAGGTGGACGTAAATCCCTCATGGAGGCAGACCCTGGGCGTGGATGCCACTCCCGTGCTTGACCCCACCCACATGGTAGTGGGCAAGAGCGAGGACGGCAACTATACCAACGAGGCTTCCTCTGAGATGGCCAAGCACAATGGCACAAAGGAAGACCCCTATCCCGTGGCTGGTCTCTCTGACCTGATGATCATGCGCAAGTGCATGACTCCTGGCAAGGTCACATACTTCGTGCTGACCAATGACATCGACATGGCTGGCGTGAAGAACTGGCAAAACCTCAATGTCTTTGCCGATGAGGCTGATGGCAAGCATTATGCCAACTTCATCAACTTCGACGGAAAGGGACACGTCATCAAGAACTTCTCATGCAGCGAATCTGAGTATCCCAGCTTCTTCGGCGTGCTCTGCGGCGAGGTGCGCAACCTGGGCTTCGAGAATGCCTCAGTGACTAGCGGTACCAAGGGTACAGGTATCCTGGGTGGCTATGTGGGGCATGGCAGTTATGCCGATGCCGATGGCAATGCTCTCACCACTGTGCTGGAGAACGTGTGGCTGACTGGTGAAATCACTTGCGTGGCAGAGCGTTGCGGTGCTATCGCAGGCACCATAGGAGGTTCTGTGGAGATAAAGAACTGTTATGCAAATGTGCAGGTGACATCCAACCAGGAGCAGACTGGCGCAATCGCAGGACGTGTGAAGGCTCCTCTCACGGTCACCAACTTCTACGCCGCAGGCTCTGTGCCCGCAGGCAAGGGTCTCGTGGGCGTGAACCAGAGCAGCGAGGCATCCACCTACACCAATGTGGCAGTGTGGAACAACAGCGAGAAGGTGTTTGGCGCACTGGGTGCCAAGGATGTGACAGAGGGTGTCATCTACTATGACGGCACCAACTTTGCCGACATGCAGGCAGCCGTGGTTGCCTGGGATGCCAATGTGTGGTCTTGCACAATGGAGGAGGGCGCGTACCCCGTGCTCAAGCAGTTCCTGCCCACATCCATCAGTGGTGTGAGCGAAAATGCATTCCGCGCCGGAAGTGCCATCTACAACCTCAACGGCCAGCGTGTGCAGAGGATGCAGAAGGGCATCTATATCATAGGTGGACGTAAGGTGCTGGTTAAGTAAGTACGCAATACCTTATAATGGAAGAGAGTGGCATCCTATTGCAGGGTGCCACTCTTTTTCTGTATAGGGGAGTGTGTGGACCTGGACAGCCCGTATCTTTGTGCCTACAGGGCAAACTGGTCTGCCGGGTGGAGTGCAAACTTCATCAGCGATAGAATAGGCTCACCTGACGGCATAGAGGTGAAAAAAAGGCGTGTGCTAAAGTTTCTTATTCAAAAAAATAATAACTTTGTGATGTGACAGCGTCTTTTTCCTGCGGGAACGGAGGCTTCCGTGGGCATTCCAGCATGTGGAGATGTAGGCTATACATTATATATATGTAGGGCACGGACGGGGAGGCGGAATGGGCACTGGAGCAAGTGAGATGGACTAAAACAGATAATCAACTTTATTATTAACTAAACAACTATCACATGAAACAGAGACTACTGTTATTCCTGGTTTCGCTGATGATGGTCTTCCGGGTGAGCGCCGAGGATACGGGCAACCTGGGACTGCTTCAGAATGGGAAGAACTCCGTGGAGATTGCCGACTTGGGCAGTGGAATGTTCCTGGTGAGCGTGACAGGAGGTGACCCCTACTGTCTGATGACGCCCCTTGAGACAGACCTGACCAAGGAACAGAACACCGTGAAGTTTGACTACAAACTGAACACCGACCTGGGCGGTGGCGTGGAGTTCTTCTTCTCGCCCATCGCTGGCGGACGCGAGCTCCAGTTTACCCTGGAGCCCACAGACGAGTGGAAGAGTGCACAGATTAACATCGCCGCGGCCAAGGAGAACTTCACCTGGGGTAAGGAGGGTGACCAGATGCGCTTTGACTTCGGTAACTCGGGCACTGGTGTCATCCAGTTGCGCAACATCCGCATCGGAGCCTATGAGCCTCCCGTGCTCAGCGACTTGCAGCAGGATGCTGATGGCACATGCGTGCTGTCATCGCCCAAGGACATCGAGACCTATGCAGGATATGTCAACAAGGGCATGATGCTCAATGCCCGACTGGCCAAGGACATTGACTACACCGGCCACATGACCTTCATGGGCACCAGCCAGAACAACTTCATGGGCAACTTTGACGGGCAGGGGCACACCATCACGGTGGGCTATGAGACCACTGACGAGTGGCAGTGCCTGTTCCCCTATTTCGCTGGCACGGTCAAGAACCTGGTCGTGAAGGGCGAGATCAAGACGGCCCACCCGCATGAGGCTGGTCTGATAGGCCGCAGCTTCGGCGGTTATGTGCAGAACTGCGTGAGCCAGGTGAACATCACCAGCACTCTGGGCGAGCAGAAGAACGCTGCCTATGGCGGCTTCATCTGTGACCACGCGTCGGCCTATCTCTATATGGACAACTGTATCTACACGGGCACCATCAGCGCTCCCGAGGCCGAGAACGCTGGCGGACTGGTGGGATGGAGCTCAGGACGCACCACCCTCACGGCCTGTGTCATGGCTGGCAACATCGCTGACGTGGGTGGTGAGACCAACTATATCCTGGCACGCAATCCCAGCACTGTGTCCGTCAATGGGTGCTCCTACACCCAGAAGGACGCGCTGGCCAACTCTGGTGCCACGCTCATCGAACTGGGCAGTGACGGAATGGCAAGCGGCGAACTTGCCTATATGGCCAACCTGGCAGCGGGCACTACCGCCTTTTACCAGACCCTGGGCCAGGATGCCTTCCCAGTACCCTTCAACACACACGAGACTGTATATGCCAAGGGAGACGTGCGCTGTGACGGACAGCCCGTGGGTGACAACATCTCCTACACCAACGACGCATCGGCCGCACCCACCCATCAGTTCGTGGATGGCTTCTGCACCGTGTGCGGAGGCGTGGACAAGGACTTCGTGAAGGAGGTTGACGGCGTGCTCCAGGTGGGCACTCCCGCACAGCTTGTGTGGCTCAGCAAGTATGTGGGCCTGGGCAACAGGGCCGACGCTGTGCTCACCAATGACCTGGACATGACAGGCATCGACTTTGAGCCCATCGGCAGCGATGCCCGCAGGTTTACGGGCACCTTTGACGGACAGATGCACCGCATCAGCAACCTGAGTGTCAATCGCCCCGAGCAGCAGGGCGTGGGTCTCTTCGGCACCGTGGCTGGCACCGTGGTCGTGCGTAACCT
>CAVKOT010000141.1:0-7765 GCA_963658045.1 Opitutia bacterium UBA4654 | reverse complement strand
GAGTGACGCTAATGTGGTTACCGTCAAGGGTAAGAACGGCGAGATGACTCAGACTGTACATCCTTCCATCAACGTAAAGGTTGAGGATGGTGTGGTTACCTTCGATATCGATGAGCAGAACGATACCGTGGACAAGAAGCAGAAGCAGGCTTTCCATGGCCTGTATCGTGCTTTGGTTCACAATATGGTTGTCGGTGTCTCAGAGGGCTACAAGAAGGAACTGGAGCTCGTGGGTGTGGGTTACCGTGTGTCAAACCAGGGCAATCTCATGGAGTTCGCTTTGGGTTACACTCACCCCATCGTGATGCAGCTTCCCTCGGAGATAAAGGTTGAGACAAAGTCTGAGCGTAACCAGAATCCTAAGATTATCCTGGAGTCATGCGACAAGCAGCTCCTGGGTCAGGTGTGTGCGAAGATTCGTTCTTTCCGTATGCCTGAGCCTTATAAGGGTAAGGGTATCTTGTTCGTTGGTGAGCAAATACGTAGAAAGTCTGGTAAGTCTGCAGGAGCCAAGTAATTTCAAATCCGTAAGATCATGACAACTAAAATAGAAAGACGAATCAAGATAAAGTACAGAGTCCGTAACAAGATCTCTGGCACTGCAGAGCGTCCTCGTATGACGGTCTTCAGAAGCAACAAGCAAATATATGTTCAGATAATCAACGACCAGAACGGCACTACGCTTGCTTCTGCATCTTCTCTCGGCATGGAGGCATGCCCCAAGAAGGAGCAGGCTGCCAAGGTAGGTGAGATTGCTGCTAAGAAGGCTCTCGAGGCTGGCATCACCACAGTTGTGTTTGACCGCAACGGCTATCTGTATCATGGTAGAGTGAAGGAAGTGGCTGACGCTGCACGTAATGGTGGACTTAAATTCTAAGATGAATATGGCAATAAATAAGGTAAGAATAAGTAGCGATGTCGAACTGAAGGACAAGCTCGTTGCCATCAATCGTGTAACAAAGGTTACAAAGGGTGGTCGCACTTTCACTTTCGCTGCTATCGTGGTCGTTGGTAACGAGAACGGTATCATCGGCTGGGGTCTTGGCAAGGCTGGCGAGGTGACTGCCGCCATTGCTAAGGGTGTTGAGTCTGCCAAGAAGAATCTCGTGCGTGTGCCTGTGCTGAACGGCACAGTTCCTCACGAGGCTGCTGCCAAGTTCGGCGGTGCTCGCGTGCTGATTATGCCTGCTTCCCAGGGTACTGGTGTCGTGGCTGGTGGTGCTATGCGTGCTGTGCTTGACAGTGTTGGTGTGACAGACTGTCTGGCTAAGTCAAAGGGCTCTTCAAATCCCCACAACTTGGTAAAGGCTACTATTGCTGCACTGGAGCAGATGCGTGACGCTAAGACCGTGGCTGCAAACCGTGGCATTAGCATGGAGAAGGTATTTAGAGGTTAATAAGGAGGTTCATTATGGCAACAATAAAGGTTAAGCAGGTGAGGAGCCGAATCCACGCTCCGCGTACTCAGAAGGCCACACTGGACACTCTGGGTCTGAGAAAACTGAACCAGGTGGTGGAGGTAGAGGATACTCCCTCTAACCGTGGCCTCATAAGGGCCGTGCATCATTTGGTGATGGTGATAGACTAATCTGTACATCAATATTAAACGTATCAAGTTATGAAATTGCATAATATGAAGCCCGCTTGTGGCTCAACACACAGTCGCAGAAGACTTGGTCGTGGACCTGGTTCTGGTCTGGGTGGCACATCAACACGTGGTCACAAGGGTGCTAAGGCTCGTTCTGGTTACAAGAAGAAGATTGGTTTCGAAGGTGGTCAGATGCCCTTGCAGCGTCGTCTGCCTAAGTTCGGATTCAAGAACATCAACCGTATTGAGTATCAGGTTGTGAACCTGTCTTCTATCCAGGAACTGGCAGAGAAGGCTGGTTTGGCCAAGATAGCTGTGTCTGACATGGCTGCGGCAGGCTTGATCAATGCTAAGAAGGGACCTGTAAAGGTTCTGGGTGACGGTGCTCTGTCTGCAAAGGTAGAAGTTGTCGCCAACGCATTCTCGAAGTCAGCTGAAGAGGCTATTCAAAATGTAGGTGGAACTGCTACTAAACTGTAATTCAGATGAAGAAGTTTTTCGAGACTCTGAGAAACATATGGCGTGTTGAGGATTTGAAGACTCGAATCCTCATCACCCTTGCCTTTGCGGCTATATATCGTTTCGGTTCATTCATAGTGCTCCCCGGTATTGACCCCGCAGGCTTGTCTGCTTTGCGTGAGCAGACAAACACAGGTCTGATGTCCCTGTTGAATATGTTCTCGGGTGGCGCATTCTCTAACGCATCTATCTTTGCATTGGGGATTATGCCATATATCACTGCTTCTATCGTGGTTCAGTTGTTTGCCTTCGTCGTGCCTTACTTCCAGAAGTTGCAGCGTGAGGGTGAGAGTGGACGCAGGAAGATGAATCAATACACACGTTATCTGACCATCTTCATCCTGCTGTTCCAGGCTCCAGGCTATCTGATTAACCTCCGTGTACAGTCAGGTGGTGCCTTGAATCCTGGCCTCAACTGGACACTGTTCATTCTTGCCAGCACCATTATCCTGGCTGCTGGTAGCATGTTCGTGCTCTGGATTGGCGAGCGCATTACAGACAAGGGTATTGGCAATGGTGTGTCCCTCATCATTATGTTGGGTATCATCGCCCGTCTGCCTCAGGCTTTTGGTCAGGAAGTCGTGTCGCGACTGAACAATCTTGGCGGTGGCGGTCTCGTGATGTTCCTCATCGAACTGCTCCTGCTCTTTGTGGTTATCCTTGTTGCAATAATGCTTGTGCAGGGTACCCGAAAGATTCCTGTGCAGTATGCCAAGCGCATGTACGCAGGACAGCAGGTAGGTGGTGTTCGCCAGTACATTCCTTTGAAGATTTTTGCTGCAAATGTGATGCCCATCATTTTCGCACAGGCAATCATGTTCATTCCTGTCACACTTCTGGGCTTTCTCTCTTCTGCAGAGACTGCTTCTCCTGTGCTGATGGCGATGTCAGACCACACAAGTCTGGCCTACAACATTGTCTTTGCAATCTTGATTATCGCATTCACATACTTCTACACGGCCATTACGCTGAATCCGACCCAGATGGCAGAGGACATGAAACGTAACAACGGCTTCATTCCCGGTGTCCGTCCTGGTAAGGACACGGCTGATTTCATCGACCGTATAATGGATCATATCACGTTGCCGGGCTCACTCATACTTGCTTTGATTGCATGTATGCCTGCTTTTGCTGGCTTGCTGAATGTGCAGCAGGAGTTTGCCCAGTTCTTCGGTGGCACTTCTCTCCTGATTTTGGTGGGTGTTGTGCTTGACACACTCCAGCAGATTGAGAGCCACTTGCTTATGAGACATTATGATGGACTGCTGAGTTCTGGTCGCATACATGGTCGTTCTGGTGTTGTCTCTCATTAAAGGTTGACGAAGGAGTCATTTGATGATTTTTCTCAAGACCGAGGACGAGATAGAATTGATGAGGGCTGCCAACCTTCTGGTAGCTGATACCCTGGCCGAGTTAGGAAAAGTAATTCGGCCAGGAGTATCAACTGCAGAGTTGGACAAGGTGGCGGAGGAATATATAAGAGACCATGGGGCTGTGCCTACGTTCAAGGGATTTCCAAATCCGTTTGGCGGGCCATTTCCAGGGTCTGTATGCACTTCGATAAATGATGTTGTTGTTCATGGCATTCCTGGTGAGGACGTGCTGAAGGAGGGCGACATTGTTTCTGTGGATTGCGGTGCACTGCTTAATGGTTTCAATGGCGACTCTTGTTACACATTCTGTGTGGGAGAGGTGAGTGAGGAGGTCAAGAGACTGCTCGCCGTGACCAAAGAGGCCCTTTATGAAGGTATCCGCAATGCGTGTGCTGGGAAGCGTCTTGGCGATATTGGTTCTGCTGTGCAGACTCACTGCGAGAAGGCCGGTTACGGTGTTGTTCGCGAGTTTGTTGGGCATGGCATAGGAAAGGAAATGCACGAGGATCCTCAAGTCCCGAACTATGGGAAAAAGGGCAATGGCATTCTCTTGAAGAATGGCTTGTGCATAGCCATTGAACCAATGATTACGATGGGGTCGCCGCAAATCTATATGATGCCAGACCGCTGGACAATCAGGACTCGTGATGGGAAGCCTGCAGCGCATTTCGAGCACACTATAGCCATTCACCATGGCAAGCCGGACATTCTCTCTTCTTTCGAAAAGATTGAGAGCCAACAGAACTGAATGAACAAGAAGATATGGCAAAGCAAGCAGTGATAGAGCAAGACGGTGTCATCGTGGAGTCACTCTCCAATGCGATGTTCCGTGTGGAGTTGGAGATAGGGCAGAAGATAATATGCAACATCTCCGGCAAGATGAGACTTCATTACATCAAGATACTACCTGGTGACAAGGTGAAGGTGGAGATGAGTCCCTATGATCTGACGAAGGGTAGAATCGTATTCAGATATAAATAAAACCAGATATGAAAACTAGAGCTTCTTTGAAGAAACGTACCCCCGAGTGCAAGATTGTTCGTCGCAAGGGTCGTCTGTATGTGATTAACAAAAAGAACCCGAAGTACAAGATGCGTCAGGGTTAAGTCTTTAAGACAAAAGAAAAGATAAGTATATATGGCAATTAGAATTGTTGGAGTAGATTTGCCCCAGAACAAAAGGGGTGAAATCGCCTTGACCTATGTTTTCGGTATAGGTCGCAGTAGCTCAGCCAAGATCCTCGAGCAGGCAGGTGTCGATAAGGACAAGCGTGTGTCTGACTGGACAGATGAGGAGGCTGGTAAGATTCGTGAGATTATCGCAGCAAATTACAAGGTGGAGGGTGACCTCCGTTCTGAGATTGCTCTGAACATCAAACGACTGATGGACATCGGTTGCTATCGTGGCGTTCGTCATCGTAATGGTCTTCCTGTTCGCGGTCAGAGCACCAAGAACAATGCCCGCACACGCAAGGGTAAGAAGAAGACTGTTGCAAACAAGAAAAAGGCTACTAAATAACAATTGAGATATGGCAAAGAAAACTGTTGCTGCAAAGAAGAGAGTTGTGAAGGTTGACGCAATGGGTCAGCTTCATGTACATAGCTCGTTCAACAATATTATTGTCTCTCTGACCAACAGCGAGGGACAGGTTATCTCATGGTCTTCTGCAGGCAAGATGGGTTTCCGTGGTTCTAAGAAGAACACTCCCTATGCTGCCCAGATGGCTGCCCAGGACTGCTCCAAGACAGCTTATGACCTGGGCCTCCGCAAGGTGAAGGCATACGTCAAGGGTCCCGGTAACGGTCGTGAGTCTGCTATCCGTACTGTACACGGTGCAGGCATCGAGGTTGTCGAGATTGTGGATGTTACTCCGCTGCCACACAACGGCTGCCGTCCTCCCAAGAGAAGAAGAGTATAATCATATTGTGTAATTACGAGGCTGTAAAAATAGAATAGACATGGCTAGATATATTGGTCCTAAATCAAGGATTGCCCGCCGTTTCGGCGAAGCTATTTTCGGTGCTGACAAGGTTCTTTCCAAGAGAAAGTTCCCTCCAGGGCAGCACGGTAACAACCGTCGCCGCAAGACATCCGAGTATGGTGTCATGCTGGCTGAGAAGCAGAAGGCCAAGTACACCTATGGCGTGCTTGAGAAGCAGTTCCGCAACATGTTTGAGAAGGCTTCTCGCGCCAGTGGCATTACTGGTGAGATCCTTCTCCAGAACCTTGAGTGCAGACTTGACAATGTGGTGTATCGTCTGGGTATTGCTCCCACTCGTGCAGCTGCCCGTCAGTTGGTAAACCACAAGCATATTACTGTTGATGGCAAGGTCGTTGGCATTGCTTCTTACAGCGTGGCTCCAGGCCAGGTTGTGGGCGTGCGTGAGCGTTCCAAGAGCCTTGAGGTGATTCAGAACGCTCTGGCAGGTTTCAACCACAGCAAGTATCCTTGGATTGAGTGGGACGAGAACCTGAAGTCAGGCAAACTGCTGCACAAGCCTGAGCGTGCAGACATTCCTGAGACCATCAAGGAGCAGTTGATCGTTGAGTTGTACTCTAAATAATAATTGATAATGGCGATATTAGCATTTCAAAAGCCCGATAAAGTAATAATGTTGGAGGCGGACGACAAGTACGGCAAGTTCGAGTTTCGTCCCCTAGAGGGTGGTTTTGGTACCACCATAGGCAATGCTTTGCGCCGCATACTTCTTTCTTCGCTGGATGGCTTTGCAGTGAACACTGTGGCTATTGCTGGAGTTGAACACGAGTTTGCTACAGTGCCTGGTGTTAAAGAAGATGTCACCAACATTATCTTGAACTTGAAGCAAGTTCGGTTCAAGCAGTTAGTAGACGAATTCGAGACCGAGAAAGTGAGTGTTACTGTGGAGAACTGCACAGAGTTCAAGGCAGGTGACTTCAACAAGTATCTGACTGGATTTGAAGTGTTAAACCCGGATTTGGTTATTTGCCATTTAGACGCAAAAGCAACGATGCAAATAGAGATTGGCATTAACAAGGGACGTGGCTACGTTCCTGCGGAGGAGAACCGTGAGTTCTGCACCGATGTTAATGTCATTCCCATTGACTCGATTTACACTCCCATCAGAAATGTTAAATACTCTGTCGAGAATTTCCGTGTAGAGCAGAAGACGGACTTCGAGAAGTTGATTCTCGAGATTACGACAGACGGTTCCATCCATCCGAAGGATGCACTGAAGGATGCCGCAAAGATTCTCATCCAGCACTTCATGCTGTTCTCTGATGATAAGATTACCATCGAGAATGGTGAGGGTGAAGAAGGAGGGGTTATCGATGAGGAAATCCTTCGCATGCGACAGCTTCTCAAGACCAAGCTTGCTGACATGGACCTCTCCGTGCGTGCGCTCAATTGCCTGAAGGCAGCTGACGTGGAGACACTGGGTGACCTGGTTCAGTACAACAAGACAGACCTTCTGAAGTTCCGCAACTTCGGCAAGAAATCGCTCAACGAGCTTGATGATTTGCTCGAGAGTCTGAATCTTACGTTTGGAACTGATATTTCCAAGTACAAATTAGATAAAGATTAAAACAAGATGAGACATAATAAGAAATTCAATCATCTCGGTCGTACTGCATCCCACAGAGCCGCTATGTTGTCCAACATGGCCATCTCTCTGATCATGCACAAAAGAATCACTACGACCGTCGCCAAGGCAAAGGCTTTGAAGAAGTATGTGGAGCCCCTGATTACCAAGAGCAAGCAGGATACCACAAATTCTCGCCGTGTCGTTTTCAGTTACTTGCAGGACAAGAAGGCCATCACTGAGCTGTTCACAACAATTTCTCAGAAGGTGGGCGATCGTCCCGGTGGTTACACACGCATCATCAAGACGGGTTTCCGTGCAAGTGACGCTGCTCCCATGTGTTTCATCGAGCTCGTTGACTTCGATGAGAACATGGCCAAAGCGCCCAAGAAGGCAAAGCGTACACGTCGTTCTTCTAAGAAGAATGCTGAGGCTGCAGCAGAGGCACCTGTGACAGAGGCTCCTGCTGCCGAGGCTCCCGCAACAGAGCCTGCCGCCGAATAATTCTAAATTGCATAAGACAGTGAGCCGTCCCTTGTCCGTGAAGGATTAGGGGCGGCTTTTTTGATACATGTACTTGGCGGGATGCTTCATGCAGGCATCGCATTGGGAAGATTGGCACAGCCTATCTTCTATGTTTGTTGTCCCCTTCATGCAGAGCATGTCTTCTGTCTTGTCCTGGAATAGGTAGACACATTTAGGAACAATAAATGTGTTATAAG
>CAVKOT010000140.1:0-7812 GCA_963658045.1 Opitutia bacterium UBA4654 | reverse complement strand
CTGCTTATGACCATGACCATATCCTGGCCAGGCTCTCCAGGCTGATGCTCAGTTATAACATGGCCGAGGGATTTGGGCTGCAGGACTTCCAGCAGGCCGTCATCGCCAAGATAAAGAGTCTGCTCAATGTCAACGTGGAACTGCCCAAGATATACTCCTTCGGTGAGGAGGACCAGCAGACTGAGTTCAAGACCTCTATCGTCTTCCCGCCCAACAACAGCATGAGGGAGGACCTCAAGCAGCAGACCTTCAACATCATGAAGGTCATCTGCGGAATGGTCAACGCCTATGGGGGCACCGTCTATCTGGGAGTCTATGACACCGGCACGGCCAAGGGACTTGTGGATGACCTGCACTTCTTCGGCGACAGCACCGACAAGTATGACCTCTACATATGCAACAGCATACGCATGGCACTGGGTGACCATGTCAACGCCAGCATCGTGGTAGAGCATCCTGACGCGGGCAAGCATTACATCTATGCCATCAGGGTCACACCCAGCAAGGCACCCGTGATGCTGACTCTCGACAACAAGTACTACCTGCGCGAGGGCACGTCCACCTATCCCATCGAACTGGAGCAACTCGCCGAGATTATGGACGAGCGCAACTTTACCCTCTACAAGACCGAGGCCAGGGACATGGAGGAACTGGAGGTGCCCGAACCGGCACCGGAGAAGAAGCCAGAGGAGGCCCCAAAGATCAAGATGAAGTCCCTGCCGGCTGATAAGATAGCCACCAGCGCATTGCGCACCAACATCACCGACAACTGGGTGGATGGCTATGGGGTGGACACGACCTGCTACCTGCGCATCCAGCAGCCAGGCGACTGGTGCGTGCTGGACGACATCGAGTGGGAGGATGGCATCCTCACACTGGCCATCCATGACGAGGAGGCCGACGGCTACCTGGTGGTCGTGTATGAGGACGGCAAGGTCAACAAGATACCCATGGCACAAATCATCGACAAGGCACGTGGCAACATATATAAGATGTACGCGCACAAGAAGCCCATCTTCATCACCCCGGCCAGGAGGGATGCGGCACTGCTCACAGCCTATGAGGATGACAAGGGCAGGCAGTTCCTGCGCCTGGACGACCTGGCCAGGCTGGAGGACGGGAAGATGCTGGCCGCGGGCAACCTGCTCACCGATGTGGAGTTCAACAGGGTTTTCTATTGTGAGATAGTGGGTCAGGAGTTTCACGAGGACCTGCACCGCATGCACAACCTCAAGCGTAATACCCTGGGCCAGCAGGCTCTCACGGGCTATGGCACCAGGGAGCAGGAGGTGATGAGGCGCATAGGCATCGAACTGTGAGCCGCCAGTCCAGCCTCACGCCCCTCTCCCTTCCCTCCCCAAAAGACAGCAATCCCCCCTGGAGAACAGTGCTCCAGGGGGGATTGCTCCAGTATAGTCCTGCTGGTGGTTCAGTCCTGGCAGGGAATCTTCTCAACGCGGCGGATGTGGCGGCCTCCCTCGAAGGGAGTGGCCAGGAACTCATCCATGATGCCGTCGGCCTCGCTGTCGGAGAGGAAACGGCCTGGCATCACAAGCACGTTGGTGTCATTGTGCTGACGTGCCAGATGCGCTATCTGGGGCCGCCAGCACAGGGCTGCACGCACGTGCTGGTGCTTGTTGAGGGTCATGCTGATGCCCTCGCCACTGCCGCACACGGCAATGCCTGTGGTCACCTCACCCAGGTCGATGGCCTTGCCCAGGGCATGGCCAAAGTCGGGATAGTCGCAACTCTCCTCACTGTGAGTGCCGTAGTCCACATATTCCATGCCGCGTGCCGTGAGGTACTGCTTGATGTGCTCCTTGAGCGCAAAGCCAGCGTGGTCGCTGGCCAGTCCTATCTTCTTTGTCATGCCAGTATTTCCTTTACCTGTTGATACACATTGTCTGCGGTGAAGCCAAGCTTCTGGTCAAGCACCTTGTAGGGAGCAGAGAAGCCGAAACTCTCGAGTCCCCACACACGGCTGGCGGGGTCTGCGCCGATGAGGAACCCGCTCAGGTTGACGGGCAGGCCGGCTGTGAGGCCGAATATCTTGCTTCCCATGGGGATGATGCTCTGCTGGTAGTCCGTGCCCTGCTCGCGGAAGAGGCCCTCGCTGGGCACGCTCACCACACGCACCTTCACGCCATCCTGGCGCAGCAGGCGTGCTCCGGCCACCAGGGTGCTTACCTCTGAACCATTGCCCAGGAGGATGATGTCATAGTCAGGGTCACTCTCGGCCACGATGTAGGCACCATGCTGGATGTCCTTGTAAGGGTTGTCCTGGGGCAGGTCGTCGATGGTCTGTCGGCTGAGAATGAGTGCGCTGGGACTGTGTGTGTTCTCCATGGCCAGCCGCCAGCACTGGACGGTGGCCTTGCTGTCAGCGGGACGCATGACGAGCATAGAGTTGCGTCCGCTGTGGTTCTTGAGTTTCTCCATCAGGCGAATCTGCGCCTCCTGCTCCACCGGCTCGTGTGTGGGGCCGTCCTCACCCACGCGGAAGGCATCGTGTGACCAGATGAACTTGACGGGCAATTCCATCAGGGCGGCCATGCGTATGGCAGGCTTCATGTAGTCGCTGAAGACGAAGAAGGTGCCGCAGGCGGCTATCACTCCACCATGCAGGGCCATGCCGATGCAGCAGCAGGCCATAGTGAGCTCGGCCACACCGGCCTGGAGGAAGGCTCCTGTGAAGTCACCAAACTGCAGCTCGTGGGTTTGCTTGAGGAACCCGTCTGTCTTGTCGGAGTTGCAGAGGTCGGCTGAGGAGCATATCATGTTGGGCACTCGCTGGGCGAGCAGGCTCAGGCAGGCACTGGAGGCATTGCGCGTGGCGTCATTGGTCTTTAACTGGATGCTTTCCCAGTCAATCTCGGGCATGCGGCCAGCAAACCAGTCATTCAGTTGGGCAGCCTTCTCGGGATGCTTCTCGGCCCAGTTGGCCTCCTCGTCATGGCGTATCTCGGCCATGGCCTGCAGTTCCTGGAGACGGCTCTCATAGAGGGCCTGCACCTCGGGAAATATGTGGAAGGGGTCGTCGGGATTGCCGCCCAGATGCTTGATGGTGTTGCGGTAGGCTTCACCACCAAGGGGGGCCCCATGTGTCTTGCATGTGTGCTCATAACTGGTGCCATCGGCCTTGAGCGCGCCCTTGCCCATGATGCACTTGCCTATGATGAGTGTGGGCTTGTTCTTCACGGCCTTTGCCTTCTCGATGGCCTGGCGTATCTGGGCCACGTCGTTGCCGTTAATCTCGATTACCTCCCACTGGAGTGCGCGGTACTTGGCCGCTGTGTCCTCGTTCATCACCACACGCGTCTCGGTGGAGAGCTGGATGTCATTGGCATCATAGAACATGATGAGGTTGTCCAGCCCCAGTGTGCCAGCAATGCGTGCCGCGCCCATGCTCACCTCCTCCTGGATGCCGCCGTCACTGATGTAGGCATAGATGGTCTCGTGGTCAAAGGTGGGGTTGCCAGTGTGGGCGGCCAGGAACTTGGCTGCGATGGCGGCTCCCACAGCATAGGTGTGGCCTTGTCCCAGGGGACCAGAGCTGTTCTCGATGCCCCGTGCGTAGCACACCTCGGGATGGCCGGGAGTGGGAGAGCCCCACTGGCGCAGCTGCTGGAGCTCGTCCATGCTGAACTTGCCGATGAGAGCCAGCTGTGCGTAGAGCATGGGTGACATGTGCCCGGGGTCGAGGAAGAAACGGTCACGCCCCATCCATGTGGGATTTTGGGGGTCAAACTGCAGGTACTCGCTATAGAGCACGTTAATGAAGTCCGCGCCACCCATGGCACCTCCAGGGTGTCCGCTCTTGGCTTTCTCCACCATCGAGGCGGCCAGGATGCGGATGTTGTCGGCCGCGCGGTTCATTGTCTGAATGCTGTTCATAATGCAATGATGCTTATATGTGTGTGGCAATGTCTTGCCGTAATTATGGTTTACGCCACAAAGTTATGAAAAAAAGCCCTATTAGCTTCCCGCCTGTGGGCAATTTGTGTCCTTGGCCTGCGGGCAAAGGCGGTGCTGGCGGTGCAAATGTGCGGGGTATGGGGCTGTGAAGTGTGGGTTGTTGGTGTTCGCTTGCTTGCAAGTCAGGTATATTTGTTAACTTTGTGGGGATAATAATCGCTAAATACAGACAACATGACAATGAGAGATAGTTTCGTGCTGCTGGCCATGCTCGTGGCAGCCATGTCGCCCGCTGCTGCCCCAGCCCAGGACAGCCGCATCAGTGTGGATGCAGACAAGAGCCTGGGGCAGGTGAGTCCCTACGTCTATGGACAGTTTATCGAGTACATGGGCAAGTGCATAGATGGCGGCATTTATGAGGAGGGAAGCCCGCTCTCTGACAGCCAGGGCATACGCACTGATGTGCTGGAGAAGGTGCGGGAACTGGCTCCCACGATGCTGCGTTTCCCGGGAGGAACGGTGGTCAAGACACTCCACTGGGAGGATGGCGTGGGGCCGATAGGGCAGCGCAAGGCCAAGAAAAATCTCGTGTGGGGAGGCATCAACACCTTCCATTTCGGCACGTGTGAGTTTATCGACTATTGCCGCAAGGTGGGGTGTGAGCCTGTGCTGGTGGTGAACATCTCCACGGGTACACCTGACGAGGCAGCCAACTGGGTGGAGTACTGCAACGGCACTGGCGACACCTACTATGCCAACCTGCGTCGGCAGCATGGCTATCCCGAGCCCTTCAATGTGAAATACTGGGCACTGGGCAACGAGGAGGCTGCAGAGCCTGATGCGGGACGACACCAGAATGCCCAGAGGTATGTGGAGGACATGTGGCAGTTTATCAAGTTTATGAAGTTGACCGACCCCTCCATCCAACTCATTGCCAATGGCGAGAGCGGCAACTGGGACTGGACAAAGACTGCGCTGCGCGGACTTGACGGGGCGGTGGACTATGTGTCCTATCATGCTTATGTGGGCACTGATGGCGGGCGGCCTTACTCACTGTTTCGGAAAATCAATGACCAGGACCGCAGCATTGGCAAGTTTGCCGAGATGGTGAAGGCCACGGTGCCCGACACTGTGCGCAACTGGAAGAAGTGGTACCGATTTCCACATCGCACGCAGCCAGTGAGGATTGCACTGGACGAGTGGGGTATCTGGGAATATCAGGAGCCTCCCTATGGCACCACCAACACTTATGAGTGGAGGCATGGCCTGGCCACGGCCTGCTTCCTGAATGCCATACTGCACAACGCCTCGCACATCGCCATGGCCAACTGGGCACAGATGGTGAACATCCTGGCTCCCATACGCACCAGTGCCACAGCCTCGGTGAGGCAGACGGTGTTCTATCCGCTTATGGAGTACCGAAGGCAGACATTGGGTGAGAGCCTGGCATGCACGGTGGCCTCGCCTGACGTGGAGCAGGGGTTGCCCGCGCTGAACGTCTCGGCCACCATCGACCGTGAGCGGAAGTTGCTCACCCTGCAAGTCGTGAACATAGGAAAGGACAGGCTGGACACGCAGGTTGACTTCACAGGGTGCAAGCCTTCAAGGCTGGTGGAGAGCACCGTGCTCACCGCACCCTCACTCGATGCCAAGAACGTGCTTGATGCTCCCGACAAGAATGTGGTGAACACTCATCGGGACACCAAAAGCCGCAAGGTGGGCAGGCTGACGCTACAGCCAGAGAGTGTGACCATCTGCAAGTTCACACTTGACTGACGCCATATGATGACAGCATGCCAGGAAAAGACAGGTCACTTGAGTGCCTTGGGCAGGGATACGAAGCGGTAGCCCCTGCGGTGCAGTTCCTGGATGAGCCGTTCCAGATGATGGGTGTAGAACTTGTCGGTGCGCTCGCTGGAGGTTCCGGCATGGAAGAGCATCAGATGTCCCTTCAGTCCATCGCTCTCCTCCTTGGCCAGGATGGTCTGTAGTATGTTGTCAGAGGAACGGTAGTTCTTCATCGATGGGGTGGTGTAGTCGGCATTGCTGGCCGTTCCGCTTGTGAAGTTGACCAGGATGAGTCCCATTTCTTTGGCCCACTGCGAGATGGTGGCGTTGTAGTGCTCATAGGGGGGCATGAAGTAGGGTGAGTTCTTGAAGGTGATGCCGTAGGGAGCCAGTGCCTGGTAACTGAGACGGATGTCCTGCTCAAACTCCTCGTGACTTACGATGGTGCTGTCTGGATTGTCCCATGGGCTGTAGAGCGGGTGGCTGTAACTGTGGCTGCCCACATAGTGCCCCTCCTTCCTCATCTGTGCCACATCCTGGGGGAAACGCTTGATGAAGGAGCCGGTGAGGAAGAACGCAGCCTTGATGTGGTGCTCCCTGAGTGTGTGCAAAATCTGCTCCACACCGTCATTCTTGTCAGCGGCGGTGAACACCAGGGCGAGTTGGCGGCGTGTGGTGTCGGCTCTGACGATGCCGCCTTTATAGGTAATGGGTGTGTGCTTGCGTGCGAAGGCGGCTGGAGAGACAAAGGCAAGCAGCAGCAGGAGGGGGATGAGTCTGTTCATAGTTTATCTTGTGTGAGTGCTTATGTAATTTCGGGCTTGAAAAAGTATCCTAAGATACTTGGCCTTTTATCTTAGGATACTTTGGAAAGTATCTTAGGATACATTGCCAGGTATCTTGGGGCACCTGGATGGGCTTCCCAAGTGCCCGCCCAAAGCGGGCTGGCTTGGCACCTGCTTATCCAAGAAAGGCTCCCAGGCAGAAGTGCTCTGCCATGGAAGCCTTTTAATGTTCTCTGTTCAGTCGGGGATGTCCTGTCAGCAAAGTTTGCGTGCGCCATCGCCAATCACCACGTCGATGATGACAGGCTCCTTGCCATACTTCTCGGCAAACTTCTCCTTGGCCATCTTCTTGAAGTTGTCAACCAACTCCTCGGCCACGAGGTTGATGGTGCAGCCACCGAAGCCACCACCCATGATGCGTGAGCCAGTCACACCGGCCTCCTTGGCAATGTCGTTCAGGTAATCCAGCTCCTCGCAGCTCACCTCATACTCCTTGCTCAGGCCGTAGTGGGTCTCATACATCATCTTGCCCACCATCTCATAGTCGTCATTCTTCAGAGCCTCGCACACAGCCAGCACGCGCTCTACCTCGCCGATGACATAGCGTGCGCGCTTGTACTCGTCGCCTGTCACCTCGCCCTTGACCTCCTCCAGCATCTCGATGGTGGCGTCACGCAGTGACTTCACCTCGGGGTGCTTCTGGCCGATAATCTCTGCCACATGCTCGCACTGCAGGCGACGCTCGTTGTAGGGGCTGCCTGCCAGGGTGTGCTTCACGCAACTGTTCACCAGCACGAGCTGGTAGCCCTTGGGGTTCCAGGGGAAATACTCATACTCGCCACTGCGGCAGTCCAGGCGCAACAGTGAGCCCTTCTTGCCCAGGCAGGAGATGGCCTGGTCCATGATTCCGCACATCACACCGATGTACTTGTGCTCGGTGCGCTGTCCCACGCGGGCCAGTTCCATGCGGTCAATCTTGTTCTCGCCCCACAGGTCGTTGAGTGCAAAGGCATAGGCACTCTCCAAGGCTGCGCTTGAGCTCATGCCTGCGCCCAGGGGCACATCACCGGCAAAGGCTGTGTTGAAGCCCTCGACAGGCACACCCAGAGCCATCATCTCGCGGCATACACCATAGATGTAACGTGCCCATGATGCCTTGGGGCCCTGCTCATCGTCAAGTGAGAACTCTGTGTAGTCCTTCAGGTCGATGGAGTAGGCACGCACGTTGCGTGTGCCATTGGGCTTTATCTCGGCGATGATGCCCTGCTCCACGGCTCCGGGGAATACGTAGCCATTGTTATAGTCGGTGTGCTCACCTATCAGG
>CAVKOT010000139.1:0-7939 GCA_963658045.1 Opitutia bacterium UBA4654 | reverse complement strand
GTGCCAGGGCCGTGCCCCAGGGTGATGCTTCCCCGCACTGTGGTCTGCTGCCGTGCGGGCGGATCCTGGATGTAGGCATCGAGCTGGATGGTCTTTGGGAGGTCGCCCCAGTTGATGTGCACGTCCATCTCCCCCATGCCGGCATCGTTGAAGGTGAAGTCGTGCACCTGCAGGAATGCGTCTGCCCGGGGAGATGCCATCAGCGTGCGCCCATACACGCGCCCTGTGGCGAAGCCGTGGAAGTCCACGGCATGGAAGTTGATGATGTTGAACAGGTAGGAAAGGTCAAAGTCCTTCACATCTACCGTGAGCGTGTCCCCCTCCTGGGCTGATACCTTGCCGTTGAGCGCGAAGTAGCGGTCTTGGTTGGAGACGCTCACGTCGCTGATGTCGGCCATGCCGTGATGCCAGTGTATGGTGCCGGGATGCACATGCCACACCGTGTCGCTGATGACGATGTCCGAGGGGTTGAGGCGTGCCATCACGCTGGTCTTCCCCTCGGGATCCTTGAGGAACTGTGCGGCCATGCTCAGTGCCCCCCTCTGGGCTGGTTGCGCAAGATTGTCCCATGCTGCCTGGGCTACCAGGCGGTCGTTCTCGGTATAGGCGGCCATGTCGATGTCCACGGGCTTGCCCTTCATCATGCGGCGTGTGCGCAGGCTTGCCTGCACGTTGCGCTGCGTGCACTCCATGCGCAGGCTTCCGTCAAGCAGTTGCTCGTTGCCTATGTGCAGGCGGGGAATCTGTCCGTCCAGTTCCATCAGGTTCACGCCGCTGTGTATGTAGCCGTGCAGGGTGGCCTCCTCGGGGATGGAGAGGCTGGTGCCCGTGAGCCTGGCCACCACTGCCGTGTCACGCACGCGCAGGTCAAAGTTGATGTCCACGTCATCGGCCTCCCTCGCCAGGTGTGGGGCCGAGATGACGCTGGGCAGGTGGCGGTGGGTGAGCATCAGCACGGCCTGGGGGATGGACTTCCACCTGAACATGCCCGAGGCCTCCAGCCTGGCCACGTCACTGAGCAGGCTCACGCGCTGGAAGCCGGAGTCGGTGCGGCAGGAAAGGCTCACGTCGCCTATGTCGAGCCTTCCCTTCTCGGGAGAGTTCAGGGCGAGACCTGCCAGGAGCACCTCTCCCTCGGGCTGTCCCGAGGTAGGCAGGGCTATGTCGGCCTGTATCTGTCCCGAGATGCTCTCGCCAGGCAGAGCCTTGGTGAGGTGGAGTGCCGAGGGGCTGAACTCCTGCAGGTTGCCCGCGAGCGTGATGCGCCTTGTCCCCGAGGGGGGGAGGATGGCCTGGGCATCCAGTGCCAGGTGTCCCTGCTCCTCGTGGACCTGCAGGGCCAACTGGTATTCGTGTCCTGCCATGGAGCCACGGAAGGGAATGTCATGGTAGGTGTGCTGGCGGAAGGTGAGTGACTGCACGTGTCCAGAGGCCTGCATGTCAGGACGGCCCGCCATCCCGTGCAGGACTCCATGCAGCGTGGCTGTGGCCGAGACATTCAGGGGCTGTGACTGCTGGACATGGTGGGAAAGCAGGGCATCCAGGTGTGCGTCAGCCAGTGCAATCTCAGCCTGGAAACGGTTGCGGTCGGCGAGGGTGCCCTTGATGCGCACGCTGCCCGCCTCGGTGTCGAGGCCCAGGTGGGCACGTATGAGCCTCTTACTATAATAAATCTGCCCGCTGGAGTGGGTGCTGCCCAGCGGCTGTAGCCGTTCGGCCAGTGACGTTGGTAGGGAAGGCACATACTCTGACAGCCGTGCCCACAGGTCGTGCGTGGTGCTCAATTCCCGTATGTGGGCGGTGCATGAGGGGGTGTGGAAGAGGTTGTCGCCCATCATGTCGGCCGAGAGGCGGAGTATGCCGTCGGGGGCCGAGACAGCCAGGCCGGTCAGGCTCAGGTGGCCTCCCCTGTCCATCTGTGCCTGTGTGTCGAGTGACAGCGGCCGGTCCAGCGGCTTCAGCGGGGATGATGGGAGCCAGGTCGGCGGGGACAATCCGCAGGGACACTTGGGTGCGGGCTTGCAGGAGGTCGGCCCAGACGGAGAGGGGAGTCCCCTTGACAGGCATCCCAGGATAGGTGGCGGTGAACTCAGGGATGGCCAGCGAGGTGCGTGGCAACTGCAGGTCCAGCCCCTCGATGCGCAACGAGTCCCGATTGGCAGTGAGGTGGAACTGCAACTTCTTCAGTTCGAGTCCGCTCTGTTCGCGGAATGCCAGTTTGTCCATGCGCACGTTGAGTGAGTCCCGGGTGAGACATCCCATGCGCGCGGTCACACTCAGGTCGGTGACAGCGAGGTGGTTGGGGTCCAGCCTCCCTGGGGTGTGAGGCTTGTAGAGGCGGTCATATCTCACCTGGCAACGCCGCACCAGCAGCGACTGGATGCGCAGGTTGAGGGATGAGGGGGTTGTGTCGGACGGGTTGCTGAACGCGTCCACAAGGAATTGCCAGTTGCCCGCGCTGTCGGGCACTGCATGATAAAGGACAGCGCGCGCGCCAAACAACTGGGCATTGCTGATGCAGATGCGGTGCTCAAACAATGGGGCTATGTCAAGCTTGGCAGCCACACGGGGGACGTGGAGCATGAGGCTGTCACGGCGGTCATAGACCTGCAGCCCATCCACGATGAGGCGGCCGGGCAGGCCCATGCGAACACGCTGCACACGCACGCGTGTGCCCACACGCTCCTCGAGCATGTCGGCCGCGAAGCCAGCCAACCACCGCTGAACCGATGGTATCGCCGTGAGCCCCAACAGTATGAGATAGCCTCCGAGCATGACCAGCACGCAGAGGCGGAACAGATATTTGAGTGCTTTGATGAGCCTTGAATTTTAATAGTATAGTGCCTGTCCCGCGTGGACGCGCCCTTACCAGCGCGTTCCATCGTCAGATTAAGCGGGCCAAAAATACAAATAAATTTCGGTTTGCAAGGGCAAATCGCTTTTTTTAAGTAATTTTGCAGCACTTTTAAGGTAACGTTATTTTGTTCTTGATATGACAAAGGTAATCAAATTAAGCAAGGGCCTTGATGTCAATCTGAAGGGAAAAGCCGCGCTGCAAACTTCTGCCATACCCTGTGGTGGTGAGTTTGCGCTGTGTCCCGATGACTTTCCAGGCCTGAAACCCCGTGTGGTGGTGAAGGAAGGTGACACCGTGAAAGCCGGTGATGCCCTCTTTACGGACAAGCTCCACCCTGAGGTGAAATTCGTGAGTCCGGTCAGCGGAACCGTTTCCCTGGTAGAGCGTGGCGACCGCCGCAAGTTGCTGGCCATCCATGTGCAGGCCGACGAGAAGCAGGTGGCACGCCTGTTTGACACTAAGGGCGATGTGAAGAGCCTGCTGCTGGAGAGCGGCCTGTTTGGCTTCTTCCGC
This sequence comes from Opitutia bacterium UBA4654, assembly GCA_963658045.1. GTDB lineage: Bacteria > Bacteroidota > Bacteroidia > Bacteroidales > Bacteroidaceae > Physcousia. Next base: position 4,569 of record CAVKOT010000139.1, on the reverse strand, counting down.
CAGCGTCCCTATGACGTGGTGCCCTCTCCCGAGGTGGCACCGAAGGCTATCTTCGTGAGCGCGTTCAACAGCATGCCCCTCAGCCAGGACTTCGAGTATGTCCTGAAGGGACAGGAGAAGGCTTTCCAGGCTGGTCTCACCGCACTCTCCAAACTCGCCAAGGTGCATCTGGGCGTGAGTGCCAAGCAGAAGAGCGAGGCTCTGCTCGGGGCCAAGGACTGCGAGGTGACCGTGTTTGACGGACCCGCTCCTGCTGGTAATGTGGGCGTGCAGATTAACCACATCGACCCGGTGAACAAGGGCGAGGTGGTGTGGACACTGGGTGCCGAGGAGGTGATATTCGTGGGCAGATTGATGCTCACCGGACAGGTGGACTTGACACGCGCCATTGCCCTGGCCGGCAGTGAGGTGAAGGCTCCTGCCTATTACCAGATAAAGGTGGGCCAGAAACTCGCCAGCCTGCTGGACGGACGTGTCAACACCGACGACACACGCATCATCAACGGCAACGTGATGACTGGTCTGAAGACCACTGCCGACTCCTTCCTGGCCGCACATGCCACCGAGGTGAACGTTATCCCCGAGGGTGACCATGCCGATGAGTTCCTGGGTTGGATAAGCCCCAGGCTCAATACATTCAGCACACACCGCAGTTACTTCAGCTGGCTGATGGGCAAGAAGAAGGAATATATAATGGACGCGCGCGTAAAGGGAGGCGAGCGTCACATGATCATGAGCGGTGAGTATGACCGTGTGTTCCCCATGGACATCTACGCAGGCTACCTCGTGAAGGCCATCATCACTGGCGACATTGACCGCCAGGAGGCTTTGGGCATCTATGAGGTTGCTCCCGAGGACTTTGCCATTGCCGAGTTTGTCGATAGTTCCAAACTGGAACTGCAGCGTATCGTGCGCCAGGGACTTGACATCCTGAGAAAGGAAAACGCTTAAAGAAACAGTTATACAACATGAAAGCAATCAGAAATTTATTCGATCACATAAAGCCCTACGTGGAAGAGGGAGGCAAGTTCCATGCCTTCCGCAGCCTGGTGGACGGATTCGAGACCTTCGCTTTCGTTCCCAACACGACTTCGCGTGTGGGCAGCGTGAACATCCACGATGCCATCGACAGCAAGCGCATCATGAGCTTTGTGGTGCTCGCACTGGTGCCGGCACTGCTCTTCGGCATGTACAACGTGGGCTATCAGAACTACTTGGCAGCGGGGACGCTTGACAGTGCTTCCTTCTGGGAAATCTTCGGCTACGGCTTCCTGGCTGTCCTGCCCAAGATTGTGGTGAGTTATGTGGTGGGTCTTGGCATCGAGTTTGTCGTGGCCCAGTGGAAGGGTGAGGAGATTCAGGAGGGCTTCCTGGTGTCTGGTATCATCATTCCCATGATTGTGCCCGTGACCCTTCCCCTGTGGATGCTGGCCATCGCAGTGGCCTTCAGCGTGATTCTCGCCAAGGAGATTTTCGGTGGCACGGGCATGAACATCTTCAACCCCGCCCTTGTCACACGTGCCTTCCTCTTCTTCAGTTATCCCTCTGCCATGACAGGTGACAGCAAGGTGTGGGTCGCACAGGACCAGATATGTGGCCTGGGCAACAACCTCGCTGACGTGGCCACCTCGGCCACACCGCTTGGCGCAGCCGTAGAGGCTGGCTTCCAGGGATTTGACTGTCAGACAATCCACAATACCATCATCGGTTTGATTCCTGGTTCAGTGGGTGAGACCAGCGTCATCGCCATTGCCCTGGGTGCCATCCTTCTGCTGTGGACAGGTGTCGCAAACTGGAAGACCATGCTGAGCGTGTTTGTCGGTGGTGCCGTGATGGGCTTCCTGCTGCAGGGAGTTGGTGGCAACCACATCCTCTGGTACCAGCATCTGGTACTGGGCGGATTTGCCTTCGGTGCCGTGTTCATGGCCACTGACCCTGTGACCAGCGCGCGTACAGAGTGCGGCAAGTACGTTTACGGATTCCTGATAGGTGTCATAGCCGTCATGGTGAGAGTGCTCAACCCCGGTTTCCCCGAGGGTATGATGCTTGCCATCCTGCTCATGAATGCCTTTGCGCCGCTCATCGACTACTGCTTCGTGCAGAGCAACATCAGCAAGCGCGCCAAGCGTGCGATTAAAAAGTAAAAGGGAGGAAAAGGAAATGAAACTGAACACAAACAGCAATATATACACTATCCTCTATGCGGCCGTCATGGTGATCGTGGTGGCTTTCCTGCTCGCCTTCGTGGCAAGCAGCCTGAAGGAGACACAGGACGCAAACGTCCTGCGTGACACCAAGAACCAGATTCTCACCAGCCTGAACATCGTAGGACTGAGCGACGCGGCTGTGGATGAGAAGTATGCCGAGACCATCACTGACACTCTCGAGAATGAGGCTGGCCTGGTGTATGTGGCTAAGGTGGATGGCGCTACCAAGTACATCCTGCCCCTGAAGGGCCGTGGCCTGTGGGGTGGCCTGTGGGGCTACATCTCACTCAACGAGGACAAGAAGACTGTCTTCGGAGCCTACTTCTCACATGAGAGCGAGACAGCCGGACTGGGCGCACTCATCAAGGAGCGTGCTTTCCAGGAGCAATTCAACGGCAAGCCCGTCTTCAACGAGGCTGGCGATGTGGCTCTCACTGTAGTGAAGCATGGCACATCGACCAGCGATACAGAGATTGACGGCATCACCGGAGCCACACTGACCAGCAAGGGCGTGGCCGAGATGGTCAACGGAGGCTTGAAGGCTTACGCCAAGTTCCTGCAGGAGGGTGCTTCCGCTCCCTGTTGTGAAAAGCATGAGTGCCGCCCTGCCGACAGCACCAGCCAGGCTGAGTGCTGCCAGCCAGACTCAACAGAAGTAACTGATTAACGAATGGAGGAAAACAGAAATATGAGTAAACTATTTTCAGCCGAGAACAGGGCTGTCTTCTCCAAGCCCCTCAATCTGGACAACCCTATCGCTGTCCAGGTACTGGGTATCTGTTCCGCCCTGGCTGTCACCAGCCAGCTTGAGCCGGCGATAGTAATGGGACTTTCCGTTACAGTAATCACGGCATTCTCCAATGTCGTCATCTCACTCATCCGCAAGACCATCCCCAACCGTATCCGCATCATCGTGCAGCTGGTGGTGGTGGCTGCCCTGGTGACCATCGTCAACCAGATTCTCAAGGCCTACGTCTATGACGTGAGTGTGCAGTTGAGTGTGTATGTGGGACTTATCATCACTAACTGTATCCTGATGGGACGCCTGGAGGCCTTCGCCATGCAGAATGGCCCCTGGGAGAGTTTCCTCGATGGCATAGGCAACGGACTGGGCTACGCCCTCGTGCTCGTGCTGGTGGGATTTGTGCGTGAGTTGCTGGGCAGCGGTAGCCTGTTTGGCTTCAAGGTTATTCCCGAGTGCGTTTACAATGCAGGGTATCTGAACAATGGCATGATGACCATGCCTGCCATGAGCCTTATCATTGTGGGTTGTGTAATATGGGCACACCGCTCAATAAACAAGGAGGAGAAGAAGTAAATGGAACACATGATTAGTTTGTTCGTCCGCAGCATCTTTGTGGACAACATGATATTCGCTTTCTTCCTGGGCATGTGCTCTTACCTGGCCGTGTCCAAGAACGTGAAGACCGCCCTGGGTCTGGGCGTTGCCGTGACCTTTGTGCTGGTAGTCACCGTGCCTGTGAACTACCTTCTGCAGACCAAGGTCTTGGGGCCGGATGCCCTGGTCAAGGGCGTTGACCTCACCTTCCTGGCCTTCATCCTGTTCATTGCCGTTATTGCCGGCATCGTGCAGTTGGTGGAGATGGTGGTCGAGCGGTTCAGCCCCGCCCTGTACTCGGCACTGGGTATTTTTCTGCCCTTGATAGCTGTCAACTGTGCTATCATGGGTGCCTGTCTGTTCATGCAGCAGCGCATTCAGATGGATGCAGCCACGAGCACACAGGCCATCAGCAGCCTGGGCGACGCTGTGGCATACGCCCTGGGTTCTGGTATTGGCTGGGCCCTGGCTATTGTAGGACTGGCAGCCATCCGCGAGAAGATGGCCTACACCGATGTGCCACGTCCCCTCCAGGGCCTGGGCATCACCTTCATCACCGTGGGCTTGATGGCTATGGCCTTCATGTGTTTCTCTGGATTGAAAATCTAATAAAGCGTAGAGGAGAAATAGAAATATGGATATGAATTTGATATTAGCAAGTATAGGTGTCTTCCTGGTAGTAATCATTGCCCTGGTGGTCATCCTGCTGGTGGCCAAGACATACCTCTCACCCAGTGGTAATGTGACCATCACAATCAATGGCAAGGACACCGTATCTGTGGGCCAGGGTTCTTCCCTGCTCGCTACCCTGGCACAGGAGGGCATCTATCTGCCCAGCGCCTGTGGTGGCAAGGGCTCTTGCGGACAGTGCAAGTTGCAGGTGCCTGAGGGTGGCGGTGAGATTCTGGACTCTGAGAAGGGTCACTTCACACGCAAGCAGATCAAGGACCACTGGCGTCTGGGATGCCAGTGCAAGGTCAAGGGCGATATGTCCATCAAGGTGGCCGACTCTGTGATGGGTGT
>CAVKOT010000138.1:0-8020 GCA_963658045.1 Opitutia bacterium UBA4654 | reverse complement strand
GATCGATGATGCCGCTCTCCTTCATGTTCTCGTACTTGTCCTCGCGTGCGTTGTAGCCATAGTCGCCCTTGCCCTGGCGCACATTGTTGACCACCACGCTGCCCTCTTCGCCTGCGTTGGCCACAATCTGGCGCAGGGGCTCCTCGATGGCGCGCAGCACGATCTGTATGCCAGTGGTCTCGTCGGCGTTGGCACCCTTCATGTCAGCCAGCACACTCTGTGCGCGGATGTATGCCACACCACCTCCGGGGATGATACCCTCCTCGATGGCTGCGCGTGTGGCACACAGTGCATCGTCCACGCGGTCCTTCTTTTCCTTCATCTCCACCTCGCTGGGTGCGCCCACATAGAGCACAGCCACACCGCCAGAGAGCTTTGCCAGACGCTCCTGCAACTTCTCCTTGTCATAGTCGCTGGTGCTTGAGGCTATCTCGTTCTTTATCTGGTTCACGCGGTCCTTGATGTTCTTGCTGTCACCATGGCCGTTCACGATGGTCGTGTTGTCCTTGGTGATGACCACCTTGTCACAACTGCCCAGCATCTCGATGGTGGCCTGCTCCAGTTTCAGACCTGTGTCCTCGCTGATTACCAGACCGCCCGTCAGGATGGCGATATCCTGCAGCATGGCCTTTCTGCGGTCACCGAAGCCAGGAGCCTTCACGGCACATATCTTCAACTGGCCACGCAGGCGGTTCACCACCAGCGTTGTCAGAGCCTCGCTATCCACGTCCTCGGCAATCACCAGCAGGGGACGACCGCTCTGCACGGCAGGCTCCAGGATGGGCAGGAAGTCCTTCAGGTTGCTTATCTTCTTGTCATAGATGAGGATGTAGGGGTTCTCCATCACGCACTCCATCTTCTCGGTGTCGGTCACGAAGTAGGATGACAGATAGCCACGGTCAAACTGCATGCCCTCTACCACACCGATGGTGGTGTCGCGGCCCTTGGCCTCCTCGATGGTGATCACACCATCCTTGCTCACCTTCTGCATGGCGTCGGCCAGCAGCTTGCCTATCTCAGGGTCATTGTTGGCACTCACGGTGGCCACCTGCTCTATCTTCTGATAGTCGCTGCCCACCTGCTCGGCCTGCTCCTTGATGTTTGCCACCACGGCAGCCACGGCCTTGTCAATGCCTCGCTTCAGGTCCATGGGGTTGGCACCAGCCACCACATTCTTCAGACCCTCGCGCACGATAGCCTGTGCCAGGATGGTGGCTGTGGTCGTGCCGTCACCAGCGTCATCGCCAGTCTTTGTGGCTACGCTCTTGACGAGCTGTGCTCCAGCGTTCTGGAAGGAGTCCTTCAACTCCACCTCCTTGGCCACGCTCACACCGTCCTTGGTGATGTGCGGTGCGCCGAACTTCTTCTCGATGACCACGTTTCTGCCCTTCGGGCCCAGTGTCACCTTCACGGCATTGGCCAGCTGGTCCATGCCTTCCTTCATCAACTCGCGTGCGTCCGCATCAAATTTTATCTCTTTTGCCATAATGTGTTTCCTCCTTGAATGTCTTTATACTAATATATAATGTATAGGGGGCGTGTCAGCCCATGACGGCCACCACGTCGCTCTGGCGCATGATCAGATACTTCTTGCCGTCCAGTTCCAGTTCTGTGCCGGCATACTTGCCATAGAGTACCTGGTCGCCCACCTTGAGCACCATCTCCTCGTCCTTTGTGCCATGTCCCACGGCCACTACTGTACCCTTCAGGGGCTTCTCCTTGGCTGTGTCAGGGATGATGATGCCACCTACTGTCTTGGTCTCTGCAGGTGCCGGCTCAATGAGCACGCGGTCTGCCAATGGTTTGATGTTCATAGTTCTTATGTTTTATTGATTGATCTTTTATTTCTCCACCCCAATCCTTACGAATAGCGTGCCAAATGCGCATGAACGGACAAAATGGCAGGCTCCGGGCTGACATTTCCTGCCTCATTGTCCGCTTTTGTCCTCGCTTTTTCTGTGCCGCGAGGGTGGCTGTAAGGGAATAAGTCCGTACCTTTGCCCATGTGGATACCCGTCCAGGCCTCTCGTGCCCGGGCGCATGTACAGATATGCATATCGACTATAAGAAGATACTTACCTATATGGCCGTCTTTGCCGCCACTGCCCTGCTGGCGTGGCTGTTGCCCCACAGGCACATGCTCATGTGGCGGCTGTGGGCGGTGATTTTGTCTTACGCGGGGCTGTTCACCCTGCTCGTGTGGCTGTCCTGCCGCCTGGTGCGCTCGGGCCGCAGTGCTGCCGAGACGGCCGTGACAGCCTTCTTCCTGCTCTTCTTCCTGCCCAGGGGCGAGGGGCTCCTCAGCCTGGATGCCGAGTCGGTGGCCTATCTCGCCTCGCAGTGCATGGTGCCCTTCTTTATCGGGCAGTATATGCGCATCCGCCGGCGCGATTACGGTCACATCTATGCCCTGATGCTCCTCATGGGCATCTTCTGCAGCTACACCCACGATGGCATCGCCATCCCGCTGTGCGGTGGCTTCCTGTGGATGTCATGGCTCACCCGCAGCCATTTCTTCCAGCGGGCATGCTGGCCCATGGTCATCGGTTTCTGCATCGGCACGGGACTGTGTGTGTGGCAGGCATTGAGCACGGGACGTTTTGCCCCTCCTGCCGACCTCAGCCAGACCATCAGCCGCACCACGCTGGCCCTGCAGACGCTGTGGGACACCAAGGTCTTCCTGCTCGCGCTGGTGCTCACCGCCTGGCTGACTGTCAACCGTTGGGGGCGGCACCTGCTGGTGCGTGTGCTGCGCAGGCACCTGCTGCTCTCGCTCTGCACCCTGTTCTCGCTCTGCACCCTGCCCTTTGCCCCGCTGGGGTTTGACAAGGCTGTCGAGGGCGTGTGCTTCTTCTGCCTATACTGGACACTGCTGCTCGTGAGGCAGCTTGCCGACCGTTACTATTATAAATATCCAAGTCAAAAAAGATGAACGAATACCTTGTAATCTCACGCACCAACGGCACCACGCGCACGGGCAGCCCATACGCCCTGCTCAAGGTGGCCGACACTGACGAGACGCTCAACATCGCCGTGTGGGACCTCGCTCCCACAGCCCAGCCAGAGGTGGGCCAGCTGGTCACCTTCTACCTTATCAGCGAGAAGGGGGGCAAGAAGTCCTGTGGCGCGCAGGACATGCAGGCCGGGGGATTTCCCGATGCCAGCCATCCGCTCTATCATCTCCTGCCCCGTCCAGTGACACGCGAGGTGTGGGATGATACGATGCACAAGTTGCTCTCCTATTGCACCGACGACACCCTGGCCGACATCATACGCCAGTTTGCCGACAAACTCTACACCCCCTACAGCCGTTACCCGGCAGCCACGACCATGCATCATGCCTTTCCTGGCGGCCTGCTCAACCACACCCACCAGATGCTGCACATGCTCGCGGGGCTCTACCCCTGCCTGCCTTACCCGGTGAAGGTGGAGCGTTGTATCCTGGCCATCCTGTTCCATGACTATGGCAAGGTGTATGAGTACAACGTGCAGGGCGAGACGCAGCCTGACATGTACCTCATGGGACACATCTACATCAGTGCCCACAAGTTGCACAACGTCCTGGACCAGCGTGGCATCGACCCCGAGGAGGTGAAGCGCACCGTGCATTGCGTGCTGGCCCACCATGGCACGCGTGAGTTTGGCAGTCCCGTGGTGCCCTGTCTGCCCGAGGCGGCGTTGGTCAACTATCTGGACAACATCAGTGCCAAGACGGATGCCATGGAGGGCGCGGGCAACATGGAGATGGTGCCAGCCCTGGGCACGCACATCGTGAAGTAGGAAAACCTTCACCCCGATGCGATGGCGAATGCGGTGACGCGCATGTGCCATCGCATCGGCATCCCCAACGCAGTACTACTGCCCTCGCCATGTCAAGGTGCTTACTTTGCACTTTCAGTATGCTTGCATTGGGAAAGGCAGTAGTACTGCGATAAAAAGGGCACTTGACTTGGGGCGAAATAATGAGCAGGATGTTTAAGGTTGCATGCGTGATTTTGAAAAGCGAACCTCAATATGGTATTTTGGGGGTGATTGAGTAAAGATGGATGACGCTGTAAAGGCGTGGCGGCTGTGCCTAATCTCCATCCTCCAAAGTGAAAACGTATAAGATGAAACAAATCAAGTCCTTATTTGTGTTGTCAACGATAATGCTCCTTCTCAGTAATTGCTCTTTTGAGAACAGGAAGGCAGCCGCCCAGGTATGCTTCAAGGATTTGGATAGAGCCATCCAAGACACATTGAGAAATCTGCCTATCGATACTTTTGGTTGCTGCCCTGGCTTAATAGACTTGACAGGACATTATAAGTTGACGAATAAGGAAATAGGCCCTTGGCTCTATGCGCAAAAGTTGGAGAATAATGAGACAGGGAAAACTTATTGGTTCGATTACAACACCCCAAGACCTTTTATTGTTACCTCGAAAGAGATAATATTCCCTGCGGAATATAATACAATAACTATGGGAGTGGAGCAAACAGATACGTTTAACATTATAAACATCAATTAGGCTACAGCAATGATGGAATTTTCTGTTTGTGGTTGAAATAATGTGCCATTCTGTATAATCTGCCAATCCCGACAAAGTGCATCTTTCTTGAAATTGCGGGAATTTGCCTTTAACCTATGCATCCATAAAAAAAACAGATAGTTATCTTGTGCGATAACGGAACAATTTGTATATTTGCGATTGAGAACATCCCTTTGCAGAAGGAAAACATTAAAAGCGCAAAAGCCTATGAAGATAGTGCAGACATTCTGGAGCGGTGGCCGCAGTCCCTACATACACAAGCACACTGGTCGCAGGGCATTCGCCTGTCTGCTGCTGGTGCTCGCCTGCGTGCAGGGACTGGCCCAGCAACTGGCCACAGGCCGCGTGGTGGATAGCCAGACTGGGCAGCCCATCCCCTTTGCCACGGTGTATGTGTCAGAGAGCAAGGGGACGCTGACCAATGAGGAAGGGCGGTTCACCATTGACCTGGAGGCTGGAGAGATGGTACAGGTGTCGTTCATGGGGTACAAGAGACTGCAGTTCACGGCAGGGAATGTGCCCTCGACCATCAAGTTGCAATCCACTGCCACACAGATGAGGGAGTTCACGGTGGTGGCTCCCATCAATATCCTGGAGAGAGTCATCAAGCGGCTGGACACGGAGTACAAGACCAAGGAGAGGAAGACTGCCAACTTCTTCCTGCGCCAAACCTTCGAGCAGGAGAATGGGCGAAGCGAGATGGTGGAGGGTTTCATGAGTTCTGCCTCGGCCATCAATCTCAGAAAGACGGCCTTCCAGAGTGCGAGGCACTACCGTATAGGAGACTACTCGGAGGTGGGGAACATCTTCGATGCCTCCAACCTGCAGCACCTCTTCGATTTCGCTCCGCGCGTCTATGAGACACCATTCTGGAAGGAGGTGGCTGTCCCATTGGGATACTGCTACCCATTAGGAACCACGACCCTCATGGCCCAAGAAAGCATCACAATGTGGTCTCCCAGTATAAAATCAGTTGATATCCACAAAAAAGTATTCAATTATTACAATACCTATATAGAGGAATATACCGAGGATGGGGAGGACTTCTTCCGGATACACTTCACCAGGAACGACAGGAGATACAACGGCGGCCTCCTCGTGGGCACACTCTATGTGCAGGCAAAGGGCTATAAGGTGCTGGGATTTGAGGGACGGATGTCCAGCGTGGCACTTGACACAGGGAAGGACTTCTGGACACAGGCCAACGCGACAGAGCCCCGGGTGCGCATCGGCTACACCCACCAGCGCGGTTTCACCGAGGTGGAGTATGTGGCATGCACGATGGAGGCGGCGGGGATGAGGTGCCACTCCATCGCCTACAACCTGGGCAAGCGCAAGATAAAGCCCGCCCATGGCAAGGCCGTGAGGCTGGAGGGCAACCTGCTGGACGCCATCGACCGCGCGGGATATGACTCCACGCTATGGAGGCAGACCCTCATACAGCGCACGGCCGAGGAGGAGCGCATCGTCAGGGAGAGCCTGTCGCCAGGCGACACCGCCGCCATGGAGGTGGCCACGGAGAGGGAGGCCCCGCGCTACAGGGCCGACTCGCTGGCCACAGGCAGCGGGGACTTCCGCCCGCTGGTGGAGCGGCTGCGCGCCTTCGGCAGGACCATCCCGCAGGAGAAGGTGTATGTGCACATGGACAACACCTGCTACCAGATGGGCGACACCATCTGGTTCTCGGCCTACACCAGGCGCACCGACACGGGCGCACCGTCCGACGTGAGCGGCGTGCTCTATGTGGAACTGTACGGACAAGAAGGCTACCTGGTGGAGCGCAAGCTCATCCAGATGCGCGACGGACACGGCGAGGGGTTCTTCGCCCTCAACAAGACCAACCAGTACGCGGGACTCCACGAACTGCGAGCCTACACACGCTGGCAGCTCAACTGGGGCGGCTATGACCGCAGGCACTCGCCCTGGGCCTTCAAGTGGTTTGACTCCAGGGAACTGGAGCGGGCCTACTTCCGCGACTACGAGAAGCTCTACAGCCGCGTGTTCCCCGTGTATGACCAGCCGAAGGAGCCCGGCACCTTCCCGCGCGATGTCACCCTCAGGGGCAAGCGCAGGTATTTCCGCCGGGACAAGGACAAGCGCAGGCTCACCCTGTCGCTCTTCCCCGAGGGCGGGGGACTCACGGTGGGACTGCCCTGCCGCGTGGCCTTCGAGGCCGCGTGGAGCGACGGTGAGTGGGTCCAGGGCTGGCTGCACTGCGGCCAGGACTCGGCACGCGTGGTGAACAGGGGGCGCGGCACCCTCACGCTCACCCCCACAGGGGGCAAGGCGGGGAAGGTGACCTTCGTGGCCGATGACGGCACAAGGGTCAAGGCCGACCTGCCCGAGGCCGACACCCTGGGCGTGGCCCTGCGCATGGAGCAGGGGGAGGAAGGCTGGAGAGCGCACGTGCGACACACAGGGAACCTGCCCGAGGGCGCGCTTGCGCTGACCCTCATGCACGAGGGCAGGCTGGTGGCCTTCCGCAAGGTGGCCGAACTGGCACGGGAGGAGGACGGCAGGGTGATGGCCCTGGGCGACTCGCTGCTGGCGGCATCGGGCGTGTACCAGTTGACAGTCTTTGACTGCCGGGGGAGGGTATATGCCGACAGGCTCTTCTTTGTGAGGAACAGCGGTGACCTGCAGCCCACCCTGTCGGTGAGCGGACTCAGGCGTGAGTACGCCCCCTACGAGCCCGTGAGCCTAGGGGTGAGGAGCACTGGGGGCGGGGGCAGCGTGTCGCTCACCGTGAGGGACGACAACACGCGCGACTTCCTCTATGACAGCGGCAGCATACTCACCGAGATGCTCCTCTCCAGCGAGATACGGGGCTTCGTGCCGCAGCCCGGCTGGTACTTCGAGCATGATGACCGGGAGAGGTGCGAGGGGCTGGACCTGCTGATGATGACACAGGGCTGGAGACGCTTCCGCTGGCAGGACATGGCCGTGCGGGGGACATGGGAACTGAGCCAGCCTGCCGAGCAGGCACCTGTCATCAGGGGTGGGGTGTACAAGCGCAACACCAGCCTCGACACACACGCTATGATGAACTACATGATGGGGCTGCGCCCCAAACTGTCCGACACATTCCACCGTGACGAGAGTTCGTCACAGCCAGCCGAGCCCTCGCTGAGGGGTGGGATCACGGTCAAGAAGCAGGGGCCCATCACAGATGCCCAAATGGCAGAAAAGTTCAAGAGGGAGCAAGAGACGAAGACCGCACGGCAGGACAGAGACTATGCGCTGCGACAGCAGTACAAGAAGAGCGACCGGGACATCAAGGTGCACTCCGAACTGGTCTCGACAGACGGAACGGAGATAGCCATCAACGAGCGCGTGACCAGGAACGGACGCTTCCAGATACAGTTACCCCCGTTCTATGGCGACGCTGTATTCTTCCTCAGCGCGGCCGACACCACCAAGTGGAGCAGGCGCAAGCGCAGGAAGTATGCGTGGATAGATGGCAAGCCATACAATATGGACTATGACGTGCG
>CAVKOT010000137.1:0-8069 GCA_963658045.1 Opitutia bacterium UBA4654 | reverse complement strand
ATGCATTACGACATCATCTCGGCCTTCATCAAGAGCATCCGGGGCAGCGACCCCGATGCCGCGCTCTACTGGCTTGCCCGCATGATAGAGGGGGGCGAGGACCCTGCCTTCATCGCACGCCGCCTGGTCATCAGCGCGAGTGAGGACATTGGCCTGGCCAATCCCAATGCCCTGCTGCTGGCCAACGCCGCCTTTGACGCGGTGATGAAGATAGGCTGGCCCGAGGGACGCATACCGCTGGCCGAGGCCACCGTCTATCTGGCCACCAGTGCCAAGAGCAACTCTGCCTACAATGGCATCAACCAGGCCATGCAAACTGTCAGGCAAACGGGCAACCTGCCTGTCCCATTGCACTTGAGGAACGCTCCCACCAAACTGATGGAGCAACTGGGCTATGCCCAGGGATACAAGTATGCGCACGACTATGAGGGCCACTTCGTCGAGCAGCAGTTCCTGCCCGACGGCATGGAGCACCTGCGGCTGTGGCATGCCCAGCCCAATCCCTCGGAGGACAGGCTCAAGGAGCGTATGGTGGCTTGCTGGGGAGAGAGGTTCAAAGATTAAGGCATACATTATATATTATATAAGTTCATGATAAAGAAAATCCTTCTTCTGGGCTCGGGCGAACTGGGCAAGGAGTTTGTAATTGCCTGTAAGAGGCTGGGCCAGTATGTGGTGGCTTGCGACAAATATGACCGCGCTCCAGCCATGCAGGTGGCCGATGAGCACAGGGTGTTTGACATGCTGGACGGTGACGCGCTGATGCGTGTGGTGGACGAGGTGCGTCCTGACATCATCGTGCCAGAGATAGAGGCCATACGCACCGAGAGGCTCTATGACTGCGAGCAACGTGGAATACAGGTGGTGCCCAGTGCCAGGGCGGTCAACTTCACCATGAACCGCAAGGAGATACGCGAACTGGCACACACACAACTGGGCCTGCGCACGGCCAACTACCGCTATGCCAGCACCTATGAGGGACTGCAGGAGGCTGCTGGACAGATCGGTTTCCCCTGCATCATCAAGCCTCTCATGAGCAGCAGTGGGCACGGACAGAGTAAGGTGGATAGTGCTGACGAGCTGGAGAAGGCCTGGCACTGTGCCTGTGAGGGCTGCCGTGGTGACATCATGGAGGTCATCGTGGAGGAGTTTATACCCTTTGACTATGAGATTACCCTGCTCACGGTGACCCAGAAGGATGGGCCCACACTCTTCTGCCCGCCCATAGGACATGTGCAGAAGGGCGGCGACTACAGGGAGAGTTTCCAGCCCAGGCGCATGAGGCCAGAGCACCTGGCCGAGGCACAGCACATGGCTGCCCAGGTGACCCAGGCACTCACCGGTGCGGGGATCTGGGGCGTGGAGTTCTTCGTGAGTGAGAGCCGTGGCGTGATATTCAGCGAACTGAGTCCGCGTCCGCATGACACTGGCATGGTGACCATGGCCGGCACGCAGAACCTGACAGAGTTTGAGTTGCACTGCCGTGCCGTGCTGGGATTGCCCATACCAGAGGTTACCATGGAGCGGCAGGGAGCCTCGGCCGTGATACTCTCGGGCGTGGAGACTGCCAGCCCGCAGTATGACGGCATGGAGGACGTGTGCGCTGCCTCGCAGACCTACCTGCGCATCTTCGGAAAGCCCGAGGCGCACGTGGGCCGTCGTATGGGCGTGGTCGTGTGCTGGGATGGTGCCTCAGCCTCGCAAGAGCAGTTGCGCGAGAAGTGCAAGTCGCTGGCTGCCCTGGTGCGCGTGAAGTAAAGGAAGGCTTACAGAAGCCGCTTGTGGAATTCTGCTGCCAGCCCATCAAGTTCCTCATCCGTCAGGGTGGGGAACTTCTTTTTTATCACTTCGCGGAAGGCCGTGTCAGCCTTGGCCCGCAGTTGCTGCTGTCCCATCTTGATGCCACTACGGTATGGGGTGGAGGGCAGAAGAGCCCTGTTGAAGTTTCCGTCGCTCATTGTTTTTAATTAAGAATTAGGAATGTTGAATTAAGAATTGGGGTGGGGGTAGAGGCGTGTCGCGCCCTATCCAAAAGTGCATGCCGCTGCAATGGGAGATGCAGCGGCATGTGATGGGGGATGCAGCGGCATGCAATGGCTCACGCAGCGGCATGCGTTCTGCATTGTGCCATGCCGGGGCTGCGCCCCCTTGTGGGAGGAGGCGGGGAGGAAACCTCATTTGTCACCCCCAGCCTGCTGCATGGGCTTCTTGCGGTCAATCACCTTTATCTTCAGTATGCGGCGGTTGTCCATCTCTGTCACCTCGAAGGTGAAGCGTCCATAGTCGGTGCGCTCATGCTGTTCGGGGAAGTCCCCCTTGATTTCCAGTAGCAGTCCCGCCAGGGTGTCAGCCTCTCCCTCGGCCTGCTGGAAGTAGTCGTCGGGCAGGTTGAATATCTTGAGGAAGTCGGCCAGGAGTGTCTTTCCCTCGAAGATGTAGGTGTTCTGGTTGAGCCTCTGGTAGGGTTTCTCCTCCTCGTCATACTCGTCATTGATTTCGCCCACTATCTCCTCGATGATGTCCTCCATGGTCACGATTCCGCTCGTGCCCCCGAACTCGTCCACCACGATGGCGATGTGCACCTTGTTGCTCTGGAAGTCGCGCAGCAGGTCATCTATCATCTTCGTCTCGGGCACGAAGTAGGGTGGGCGTATGAGACTCTGCCAGCGGAAGTTGGCAGGCTTGCCCAGGTGTGGCAGCAAGTCCTTGATGTAGAGCACGCCCTTGATATTGTCCTGCGTTCCCTGATAGACGGGTATGCGGCTGTAGTTGTTCTCGACGATGCACTTGAGCACCTGCGGGAAGGGCGTCTTCATGTCCAGGTCCACGATGTCCATGCGGCTCGTCATCACCTCCCTGGCCATCTCGCCGCCGAAGCGGATGATGCCGTGCAGCATGCTACTCTCCTGGGCGATGTCCTTCTGGTCGGTGAGCTCCATGGCCTTCTCCAGGTCATCCACGGTCAGACTTTGGTTATCGGCATGTATGAGGTGCTCGGTCACCACCTTGCTCTTGATGAGCAGCATGCTCATGGGGCGGCACACGCGGCACAGGAAACTCAGCGTGGAGGCCGAGAAGCGGGCAAAGCGCAGGGAGTGCTGCGCGCTGTAAATCTTGGGTGTGACCTCGCCAAAGAACAGGAGCAGGAAGGTGAGCAGCACCGTCATGCACAGGTACTCGAGCCATTCGGCCGCACCGAAGTCAACGGTGCTGAGGATGGCGAAGTTGAGCAATATCACCACGGCCACGTTGACCAGGTTGTTGCAGATGAGGATGGTGGCCAGCAACAGTTCCGAGTCGGCACGCAGGGCCACGATGCGGCTGTCGGTGGGGGTGCGCTCCTCCTCCAGTTCGTCTATCTCGGCAGGGCGCAGGTTGAAGAAGGCGGTCTCGCTGGCCGACACGAAGGCAGAGCAGAGCAGGAGCCCCACAGAGAGAGCCAGGGCCACATATACGCCCACGCTCGGGGTGGTGAAGGTGATGGCTGAAATCGAGTCGGCGAGTGACTGCCAGAGGTTTTGTAATATCAAGGTCTTGTGATTAGATGAGTGGGTAAGTTTCTTCTGTTGCAGAGGAGCGGCAGGCTCACTGCTGTGGCTGGGTGCTCCTGTCCCTGCGGGGGGTGAGCATCTCCATGGTCTTGGCTGTAATCTCTATGGAGCGCCGGGTGGAGCCATTCTTCTCCTCGATGGTGCGGTAGAATATCTCACCCTCGACATAGAGTTTGTCCCCCGTATGCACATACTGCTCTACGGTCTCGGCCATCTTGCCCCAGAATACGATATAGTGCCAGGTGGTGCGCTCGGGCACCTCACCGCCGGCAGCGGTCTTGTAGCCCCGCTCGGTGGTCGCAAGCCACAGGTTGGCCACGCACAGGCCCCTGTCAATGTATCTTACCTCGGGTTCCTTGCCCACGTTGCCTATGAGCATCACTTTGTTCATGTCTGTATCTTTAGTCTTGTGTCTTCATTCGCAAAGTTAGATAATTATCTGCTTGTGGCAAAATTGCGGGACAGCATTTTCTTCCACACCTCCTCCAGCGGGCGCGGCAGGGCGCAGGAGTCCACCTCGTCGGCGGTCATCCATTGCCCGTCAAGGTCGCACGAGGGATTGTCCAGCAGGCACTCATAGAAGTCAATGTGCAGCAGGCGGTGGGTGAGACGGTGCTGCACGCCCTGCTTGAGGAGTGTCAGCCGTCCCTGTGGCAGGGCTTGCTCCACTTGTGACAGGGGCAGCGGGGTGTCAGACTCCCACAGGGGGAACTGGTAGAGTCCCCGGTAGATGTCGCCCTGGCCACGCTTCTGCATCAGGACGTGTCCGTCCTGGCTTCGTACGCACACAAAGGTGAGGTACCGCTCGGTCAGGCGTGTGCGGTGCTGCTTGACAGGCAGGCTATCTACCAGTCCGCCGGCAAGTGCCACACAGGTGTCGGCCACAGGACACTGGGCACACAGGGGTGAGGCAGGCTTGCACACGATGGCTCCGAAGTCCATGATGGCCTGGTTGTACAGGGCAGACTGGCGCTTGTCCAGCCGCATGTGTGCCAGGTGGGCAAACTCCCTGCCCCCCTGGGTGGAGTCGATGGGGGTGCTGATGCCCGCATGGCGTGCCAGCACACGATAGACATTGCCATCGACCACAGCGTGAGGCTCGTCATAGGCGAAACTGGACACGGCGGCAGCGGTGTAGCGTCCCACCCCTGGCAGGGTGAGCAGCTCGTCATAGGAGCGGGGGAAGTGCCCGCTGGCCACGGCCTGGCGGGCTGCCTTGTGAAGGTTACGAGCACGGCTGTAGTAGCCCAGCCCCTGCCACAGGCGCATCACCTCGTCCTCGGGAGCGCGTGCCAGGTCCTCCACTCTGGGGTAGTGCTCGGTGAAGCGGTGCCAGTAGTCACGTCCCTGCTCCACCCGCGTCTGCTGCAGGATAATCTCCGACAGCCATATCAGGTAAGCGTCCCTGGTGTGTCGCCAGGGCAGGTCGCGCCCGTTCTGCCTGTACCAGGCCTCGATGCGTGCGGCAAAGGAGAGGTCGGCGGGCTGTGCGTCATCCTGCAGGATGGGGTCTTGCTTGTCCATGGGGGTACTTGTGTGGGGATAGGGGATTATTTCCAGCGCTTGATGATGATGCTGGGATTGACACGCAGGTAGAGTCCGAATGAGAAGTTGCTCTCGCTGCGCCCTGGCATGTTGCTATGGAAGAGCTCGCCCTCGGCTCCCAGCACATACTGGCGGGCGAAGACCTGGCTGTACTCCACATGGGCATAGGCGGTGCCGATGCCGTCATGGCTCTGTCCGTCACGCACGCTTAGTGTGCTGAAGAAGTGGTTGCCGTAGAGGCTCACGAAGTGCTTGGGGGCGTGGAAGTAGCCGGCACGCAGCTGTAGCCGTTGCCACAGGGTCACGCCAGCGGTGGCATGGAAGGCCGCTCCCGTGTCGAATGGCCACAGGCTTCCGCTCTGCTGGTAGGTGGCCATGACATCAGCCTGGGCATGGACACCAGAGAGCACCTTGCGTCCCTGGGGGGTCCAGGAGAGTCCTGCACCGGCCGAGGCGTTGGCGAGTGTCTGCACGCCCATGGCGGTCGTGTCCTGCTCGCCACCCCGGTGCTGGATGATGAGTTGCACGGGGATGTACCATCGCAGGGACTTCCTGGTGTCGCCTGGCATCACCCTCCAGGACGCTCCCACGGTGAATGCTTCCTGGTGGGAGTCCTCCTCGAAGATGTAGCTTTGCCAGTTGAGCCAGGTGTCGGCATGCAGGTGCTTGCGGTCCCACAGCAGCTGCAGGCCGGCCTCGGGGTCTTGCGAGAGGTTGGTCTCGGCATTATACAGGGTCTCTGCGAGTTGATGGTTCTGTCCTCCGTAGATGTCGCCCAGCACTACGGTGAGATGTTTCAGTTGCGCACGGGCACGCACCCAGGGCAAGGCATGCGCGCCGCGTTGGTACTGGCTGCCTTTCCAGCGGCCTATGTCATGATAGACATAGTTGGGGTACTTGTTGGCACCATGGAAGATGCTGGCATGCAGGCCCACCTCCAGGTCTATCTGCCTGTGGGGCGTGTAGGCCAGTCGTGGCTCTATCCACAGTCCTGGCAGCGAGTAGCCCTTGGTCAGGGTGCTTGAGTACTCGTTGTCGCGAAAGAAGGTGAGGTTGTCTATCTCGACGCGCAGGGTGCGGCAGAGGGCTGTGTCCACGCGGTAGTCCGAGGTGGCCAGGCTGTCCCACATCTGTGCGCTGGCGGGTGTCACGATGAGAGCCAGCAGCGTCAGCATACCGAGCCGCCAGGCAGGAATGGCCCGCATGGCGTGCTGGGGTGCATGATGGATGGAGGCAACGGCCGGAAGTCTGTCTCTCAGCAGGCTCATTTTTTCACTCCTTTATATATGAGGTAGCCCACGGCTGCCACGCCCAGAAGGAGCATGGCTATCTTGAGCTCGCCGCTGTATTCGGCCACCTTCTCCTCCAGCTGGCCGCTGAAATTGCGGCCTATGTACCAGCCGAGCCCGCACAGGATGCTGTTCCACAGGCCTGCGCCGATGGTGGTGTAGAGCAGGAAGCGTCCCATGGTCATCCTGGCCAGGCCGGCGGGGATGCTGATGAGCTGGCGCACGGCTGGTACCAGGCGGCCTACCATCGTGCCCATGGCACCATGGCGGTCAAAATACTCCTCGGCCAGGCGCACCTTGTCACCATCGAGCAGGCACATGTGCCCGAAGCGGCTCTCTGCCAGGCGATAGATGACAGGGCGACCCAGGAAGCGGGCAAGCACATAGTTGACCAGCGCGCCGAGGTCTGCCCCCAGGGTGGCAAACAGGACTATGAGCCAGGGGCTCATGCTGCCGTCCATGGCGGCCTTGTATGCGGCAGGAGGCACAACTACTTCGCTGGGGAATGGGATGAAACTGCTCTCGATGGCCATCAGCAGGGTGATGGTCCAGTAGTTGAGGTGCTCCAGGCACCATGCTATGAAGGGAATGCTCTCCATGTGTCTTGAATTTGTTTAGTGTTCGGGGTATATGTAATTTGCTTGTTTGACTCGTGATGTGGGGTTACCTTGTGCGGGCATTGCCTGTGTCCATGTTGAGGCTTTTCGTCGTGGGGATTTCCTGTTGGGCTGATTGTCTTGCCAGGGTTGTTCTGGGCGGGCGTGTGGTCACACGAATTTCTTTCTGAATGTTTTCCTGGACTCCAGCCGCCAGTGAACCCATGCCATGAAGTCCCACCAGGGAATGAGTGCCTGGAGCAGGGGCAGCAGCAGCGCATGGGAACGCACGCCCATGCGGCGTGCCATGCAATGCCATGAGACGCAGGCGGTGATGACGGACAGCAGCCACATTCCTCCCATGCCATACATTATATATATATGGGGGTGATGGAGCAGAACCAGGATTATGGCAGGCAGCAACCACACGAAGTGAGCCCACAGGCACGTAGCATACCACAGGCGGTAAAGTAGCGGGTGGTGGATGTGGCGACGTGTCTCCATGAAGAAGAGCCGCTGGTGCTTCCAGCCCTGGCTGGTGGCCTGGCTCTCCGGCAAGAAAGCTGCGGGGGACAGGGCAAGCCCCATGCGTCCCCGAAGCACATTGTGGTTGACCAGCAATGTGCCTGCGCCGAACCGCAGGGAGAAACTGGAGGCAAATCCTTGGTGCCTCATAAACAGACTCTTGCGGTATGCCAGGCAGGACTCGTCTGCCCGGTAGGGGGCAAAATGCGTGACCCATGGTATCCAGAGTGTCTGTTGCCATAGGCGGAAGAAGTTCTGCTTGATGCCAGACCAGCCGTGCGGATGGCCTATGTAGGCAAATCCCTGGACGGCATCCACCTCCTGGGTGAGTGCCTGTGCCATCCCACGGAGCCATTCCTGGGATGCCGGGCAAGCATCAGGGGCAATCATCAGCACCCATTCATAGCAGGCAGAGCGGAAGCCGAGTGTCAGTGCCAGGCGTGACATACTGATGTCACGTGCCGTGTCGGGGCAGAAGGTGTGATGCAGATGGACATGCTGCCCCTCCAGCTCTTCGAGGAGTTTCAGCGTGTCATCGTCACTGTTCATATCCACAACAATGA
>CAVKOT010000136.1:0-8154 GCA_963658045.1 Opitutia bacterium UBA4654 | reverse complement strand
GTTAGACTACCAACTTTTCCTGTAACTAATTACGGCATTCTTATCCCGAACTGGCGTATCACAATCCTCCCCCCTTGGGGGGATAAGAGGGGGGCGGCTCTTTGCTCAGTTATGCACCAGCGTACCTATCTCCTCGCCCCCGATGACCTTCTTCAGATTGCCAGGGATATCCATGTTGAACACATAGATGGGGAGGTCGTTCTGCATGCACATGGCTGTGGCGGTGATGTCCATCACCTTCAGCCCACGCTGGATGACCTCACTGTAGGTAATGTCATGGAACTTGGTGGCCGTGGGGTCCTTCTCAGGGTCGGTCGTGTAGATGCCATCCACGCGTGTGCCCTTGAGCATCACGTCGGCCTCTATCTCTATGCCACGCAATGACGAGCCTGTGTCGGTGGTGAAGTAAGGGCTGCCTGTGCCACCACTCATGATGACCACCAGTCCCTGCTCCATGGCCTCGATGGCCTTCCACTTGCTGTAGAACTCACCTATGGGCTCCATGCGTATGGCCGTGAGCACACGGTTCTTCTGTCCTGCGGCATCCAGCGCGCTGCTCAGCGCGAGTGAGTTGATGACAGTGGCGCACATGCCCATCTGGTCACCCTTCACGCGGTCGAAACCCTTGCCGGCCCCGCTCAGCCCACGAAAGATGTTGCCGCCACCTATCACGATGCCTATCTGCACGCCCATGTCGGCTATCTCCTTGATTTGTGCGGCATACTCGTTAAGCCTCTGCACGTCAATGCCATACCCTTGCTGTCCCATCAGACTCTCGCCCGAGAGCTTCAGCAGTATTCTCTTAAACTTCTTCATGTTCCTTGTCTCCTTATTATATATATAATGTGTCAGATGATATACTTTATCTCGCCGAAGGCATATCTGCGCTCCTGCCCTGTGCGGTCCTGCACGATGAGGTGTCCGTCAGGCTCAATGTCCCTTATCATGCCCTCGAATGTGCCGCCCTGGTCAGTGAAGAGATGCCACTCCCGCCAGCGATACACACGGCACAGATAGAGCGCGTGAAGGTCGGCATACGCACCATGCTCCATCATCTCAAGGCAGAACCGTGTGCTGGCAAGCACCGAGGAGAGCACCTGGGCACGCACAAACTCATGCCCTGCAATCTGCCTCAGCGACAGCGGATTGGGCGCATCGCTCACGAAACAGTCCTGGTTCACATTGATGCCCACGCCCATCACCGAGCATTCCACCCGCTTTCCCAGCAGGTCGTTCTCGATGAGCATGCCGCACACCTTGCCGTCATGATAATACACATCATTGGGCCACTTGATGCGCACACCGCTCTCCTGGCCCTGCTCCCCGATGCATAAAGCCTCCTCAAGTCCCCTTGCCACGCCCAGCGACATCACCTCCGAGAGGGCAAACATGCGGCTGGCAGGCAAGTCGGTGGGGCACACCTGCAGACTAAAGGTGAGGTTCTGCCCCTCCTGCGACTCCCAGTGATTGGTGCCCGATCCACGCCCTGCCGTCTGGAAGTCTGTAATCACAAGGCAAGTGCGCCCCTGCATCTGCCCGCGCATCTGACGCAGCCAGTTGTTGGTGGACTCTGTGCTGGGCAGGGCAACAATCTCCAGTCCTGGCCAGAGGGAGGTCAGGGTGGCCTCCCAGGTCTTTATCTCCTCGGTTATCTGTACCATACGGGTGAGCGGAAAGCGTCAATGATGTGGTTGATCTGTCGGTTCTTGCCCAGCACCGTGATGATGTCGAAGCGCACGGGCAGGTCGATGCGGTTGAGTCGCACATAGGCATCGGCAGCCATCACGATACGTCGTATCTTGGGCATGGACACGGCATCCTCGGGCTTGCCGAAGCGTGCGTCACGCCTCGTCTTCACCTCCACGATGACCAGCACGCCATCCCGCTCGGCCACGATGTCGAGTTCCTTGTGCCCGCTGCGCCAGTTGCGGTCGATGATGTGGTAGCCCTCACGCATGAGATAGTCGGCAGCGTCATCCTCGCCAGTGCGTCCCAGGTCGTTGTGCTCAGCCATTTTCCCTTTCCTTTTTCCTGCAAAATTAAGGAAAAAACGTAACTTTGCCACCCAACACAGCACGAAAAGAGATGAAGGAAGACGAGATGTACATGCGCCAGGCACTGGCCGAGGCGCGTGAGGCAGAGCACGAGGGCGAGATACCCATAGGGGCTGTCATCGTGTGCCAGGGGCGCATCATTGCCCGCGCGCACAACCTCACGGAGAGGTTGCATGACGTGACTGCCCATGCCGAGATGCAGGCCATAACCTCCGCTGCGGACTACCTGGGCGGGAAGTACCTAAGTGACTGCACCCTGTATGTCACCGTGGAACCATGCCCCATGTGTGCGGGTGCGCTGGGCTGGGCACAGATAAAGCGTGTGGTGTATGGCACAGGCGACGAGAAGCGTGGTTTCCTGCTCTATGCCCCGCGCGTGCTGCATCCCAAGACAGAACTCCTGGGCGGGGTGCTGGAGGAGGAATGCAAGACGCTCATGCAGGACTTCTTCCGCAAGAGGAGGTAGAAGAAAGAAGCCCCCTCAAATCAGAACACCCAACAATAAGTTTCCGTCCCTTGAAACTCTGGTCAAACAGGCGGAATACCTCGCATTGCATCTGATGCTCACTTTCCCTCTTGCGGGACTGGCATTGCACAAAGAACCGCCTCCACACAAAGTAGTCCAGCCGTCCCAGGGACTTCTCCAGACTCCCTTGGCGGTCATCCAACTTTGCCACAGTGAGCCTGGCCAGCCTCTGATGGTCACTTTCCTCATCGGCAAGGTAAGTCATCAGCGAGTCGGTCAGTCCGGCCTGGTTATACTGGGCGACATGCCACACACGCGAGTCAAAGCCTATGTAGGGCGCATCACCATACGAGAGCCCCACCACTTGCACCTGTCCCTTTCCTTTCCGGTTATGGGCACGGATGCACTCCAGGGCATATTGCAACAGTTCCACATACCCACTCTCATCAGATGCCAGCAACTCATGGGCTGGTTTCAGATGGCCTGGCTTCTCCATAAGGTTACTCAAGGCAATGTTGCCCAGGACATACTGGTTGTTATACATCATGTCTATGGCATTCGCCTCGATGCACACATACGCATATTGGCCAGACTCCACACAGGTGCGCAGGCTGTCCTTCCATCGCTCCACACTGGTCTGACTCCCTGCTGGCAGGGACAGAAAGGTGGTTTCCTGTAGAGTCTGTGCCTCACCATCAAGCACACCCGAACCCATCAAACAGACCCACGCAAGCAGACTTTTCATTATACTCATTCTCATTGTTTCTCCTGTTTATATGAAAGTGTACGTATGAGCCAGTCATACCCTATGATGATTTTCCCTCCTGGCAATTCCTTGTCTATATATTCGAAATCCTCCTGTAATCGCCTCTGCCGTGCGCTTGGTGAAAGTTTCCTGCGTGAGGCATAGCGCAGGAAGAAGTGCCGCCACAGGGTATAATATTCATGCCCTATGACACTTGTCAGTTCCTCCTTGCGCGCATCCATCATCCTCAGTGTGTTTGCCGCCACAGCCTGGGAGTTCCACCACTTGTCGGTCAGGGCCATTAGCGAGTCGGTGAGTGTGGTCTCATTGAATGGAACAAGCCGCCTGTTGACAGGATACACAAGCCAGGTGGTGGCATGGGCTTCCTTGTCCTCCAGGTCGGGCTGGAAGTCAAGTCCCAGTACGCCCACAGGCTTCACGGACTTTTGGTTATATTCTCGCAATGTGTTCAACAATGAGGTTATCACTGTATTGTAATTATTTGGAGAATCGCATTCCACACAGGCAGGGCTCCAAAATCCCGCATAATAGTCCAGCAGATGCGCCAGTCGCGAATTACCCAGGACATACTGGTCAACATACATCCACTCCACAGCAGACTGATCAACACACACATATCTGTACTTACCAGTCTCCATTAGTGCCTTCAACCGGCTGGACACGCTTTGCAGATAGGCAGAATCCTCACGACCGGCATCCAACGTGAGAAACTGTTTCTGTCCATATACGACCGCACACGACAAGGCAAACATGAGCCACATGGAAAACACCTTCTTCATTGAGTTTCCTTATTATACATTTCCTTTCTATTTTGTTTCTCCAACTCCGCAGGCATACTGCGGTCTATCTGCCTTATGGCATCCTCATTCATCCTCACAAACTTGCGGCTCCACCTGTTCTTGGTCTCGTCCAGGTACAGGGTATCCCCGCGAATGCACCCCTTGTACTGGATAGAGTCGGCAAAGAACTCTGACTCTTGTGTCCATTCATGGCATCCCTGCCTGTCGGCCTCCTCATCAGAGTCTATGCCCAAACCCAGAGGAGCACTGAAGAACTTATGCCCATGAGAATCAAGCAGGAAGCAGATGCTGTCACCCCTCAGCACCAGATTCTGCATACCGAGCACCGTGAAGCCTGGCAAATATCCCTCGCGGGCTGACACGAACTCATCGCTTGTCACCCAGAATGTGCCACTCACAGCATCACCAGTGCGCTCCAGCCTTATTATCTCATCCTCACTATGGTCTTTCTCCGCAGCAGCGGACTCGTCGGCCTCATAATAGAAGAAGTCACAGCCTGCATCACTTTCCTGCCTTGTCTCGTGTTCGTCTTTCTGAACTGTATCAGCCTGACTGTGTTCCAGACAAGAAGCACACAACTTTCCACTCCTGCCTCCACATGAGCACAACAACACACATTCTGAAAAGAGCAGCAACTGCATACACTTGATTCCCCACATATTTACAGTCATAAGTTAGAGTTCCCTTATACTCTCAATTACCCAACCATTACCATCAGAATCCTTGCATACAGCGAGTTCCAAGTTGCCATTGACCACAAAGCGACCTTCTGCAGTTTCCCGAAAACTGCGCCCCCGCTCCTTCTCCAGCGTGGTGTAGAAGCCACCCACCAGTATGTCATAGCCATCCATACCATCCTCCTGACAAACTTTGGCACCATCGGCAAACTGCTGTTGTGCCAAAGGTGAGAGATATTTCCGCCTCAGCACCCCTGTCTCATGCTCCACATCTGCATCCAGCGAACAATACACGGCTGCATACACCTGGTAAAAGGAGCGCAGAAATGCCTCTGCACTTTCCTTCTTTATGGGCATATCTGGCCTTTTCTCATAAAACATTGGACTTTCATCATGAGTAGAATACCCTTTGACAAAGGCAATTCTGAAGTCTGCGGAATCTCTCCCTTCCTGCTGTATATAAAGGCGATTTGTTGTGACCGCATCCCCCACGCTATACGCCATCTGATACCAGCCACCGCCAAGGCTTCTGACAGAAAGTGTCTGCCCGAAATCATCAGGCGTGTCCTGTGCCAGCACCAGCATGTCACAGTCATGCTCCATCACCATCCTGTGATATATCTCACGGGCATGGGGAGTGAAGTGCCTGGACAACAGGGAATCATCGGGATTCCTCTCATAGGCAAGCACAAAGTCCCGAATACCTTTTACAATAGCAGCACAGTCTTGAGAGCGGGCATCCTGGGGAGACTCCTGCACTTTGCGTTCCACAGGCAAAGCCGCACCCTTGTCATCCTCATCCTGTACCACCCCACTCTTCCTGCCGTTGCATGAGACAATGACCACAACAAGCAATGAGAAGGGCAGAAACCTCCGTAACATCAGTTTCTCCAACATGGCAATATGACCATTTACCTCTGTTTGGCATGACTCCAGCCAAAACCGCAATTTTGTATGTAGGACGCTTAGGTCTGTCGTTTCTTTCATCTTCACCTGTTCTTGATAAAAATATAAATCACCACCCTTCCAGTCTCACACATGACTTCAGACTATGGGGACGCTTGAAGCCAACAGTTATATAAAGTCTGTCCATATTCCTTTCAGAATCCTTTCTGTCAAATGGAGGAAACTTTGTTTTTTTCAGCAAACGAACAAGTTTGCGCATTCTTTTCCTCTCATTGTTCGTTTCTGGCGCGCGGGTTGTGCGCAGTCTGAGTCTTAGCAAATTACCTTGGGAATCTGCATTTATCATTATCAATTGCATTCTCAGCACATCATTGGGAGACTCATCTGTATATCCCAATACATCCGCACAGGTTTTCCACATATAATACACTGTCTCTGAAAATACCCCATGCATTGTGGAGTCCTCATATACTTCACAACTATTATATGCATAACTACCACCAGGCGGCAACTTCACCACTATGCTGTCCCCCCACATACGGTCATCTGAACTCCATTGTCCTTTAACAGACGTATGAACTGCCAAAAGCACCAATATAATATATACAGACTTTAATTGTAACATATTTTTTTATATTACTATTTCTCACTTTGGACAATATCGCGGACTTATGCTCGACAAATTGATGCCATCATAAAATAGTTGGTGAGCCATATCATAAATCTTTGCCATCCTGGGATAATGCCCAACTATATAAGCCCTGTGGAAATCCCGCTTTCCCCTGTCATCAACATCTACAATGGCTGACCACACAAAACTCCAGAACTGCATCTGATGCCCCCGCCTAAGCAGTGCCACCCTGTCAATGAGGCGTTCTGCCTCCCTGTCACGCCTGGTGAGGATGTCCAACAAATGGCCATGCCATAGACTTTGGGCATCAGCCTCGTACCTCAGCCCACAGGTGATGGCCACGGCCTTGTCATAGAATACAGAGTCGGGAATGGCACGAAGTGCCCAAAAGGCATCTATCATCTCAGCATGACTGTCATACAAGGACGAGTCACCCACACAGGGATGATAACCAAACAGCACATCAAAGTCCTCGCCTGTAGAAGGGAAGGCTGCAAAGAACCGCCTCTGACTTTCCTGACCATTACTTTCTGCAACCAATTCGTATGAAGCCTTCAGCATTTGGGTACTGCAAGCCTCCTGTGCATTGAGTTCCATGCACAGGAGAAACATCAGCAGCACAAAACCACCTTTTCCACACATTTTATATTTATATGTACACCACATCTTTTACTTCCCATTCTATCTAAGACGTTTTCTATTCCTCATTTGCATGCAATCCATCTTCCTGCGTCAAGCATTCATACTGACAAGAGTCAAACATGCCGACCATCTCATTCATGAAAGTCTGACGGTCTGGATATTCCACAAAGAAATTCCGTGCCATGCTTTTCTCTGGCTCTGCCATCATATCCATAACCTCCATTGCTGCCTCCTTTCCCTTTACTATATACACAACAGGAAGAAGGTCATTGTATAGCCCTGGAGATGGCTCCACATCTATCAGACTATCAATATGATGTTCTGCACGCCGAAACCATTGATAAGACAGTTCCTTATCTCCCAGTTTATAATAAGCAGTTCCTATGGCCACCAAGATAGTCCTGTCAATATGATAGGTTTCCCAAAGTGAGTCCAATATGGCTATTCCTTCCATAATGCTGTCATTGGCTATCAGATTATATGCATAGTACTTGCTTTTGCAGATGCGGCTGCCCAGTTCCGCATCGCCCGATTTTGTATCTAACTGCCTTCTTTCGCAAGATACTAATAAAGATGACATAAGTAAACACATAACAAGCAAAACTTGCTTTCCGAATATTTTATGTTTCATCCAACTAATTATTTGCTAATTGTTTTTGAATAAGACGCGTTTCTTGCAAGCCGTCCACTTCCATCTTCATATAAAGCACTCATTGTGATTTTTATCCTTACACTTCCAGTCTTTGGCAATACCGCTTCACATTGTCCTACAGGAACATGTCCTGTTGCATATACCATGTCTCTTGGCAGACCATTACTTGAAATTGGAATACTACAAAACAAATTATCATTCTGATAAATATCAAGTAAGGCACTATATGAAACTCCAGGAAAAGCAGCTTTTGCCTCAACATACACATAAATATTATTACCATGCACATTAAAGTTTCCTATAAAATTGACTATTACAGTTCCATAGCCTTCAGGTCCTCCATACAAACTAACGGCCTCATTGAAGTTCACTAATCCTTGCATATAAGTGTTAGAAACTGGAGGTTCGGGATTTCTTTTATTATCATCTAAATCTCTACTATTACCACTCCCCTCTTTCGTATCAGTCTCATGCCACTCATAGGAGCCTGTGCAGAACTCATAGTCTGACCCATGCCAGTCGCTGCCCGACCCGCTGCCGCTGTAACCCTGTACTGTCAC
>CAVKOT010000135.1:0-8221 GCA_963658045.1 Opitutia bacterium UBA4654 | reverse complement strand
GGCTCACGCAGTAGTACTGCCCTGGGGATGTCAGTAGTACTGCCCTTACCTGGTCAATGTGCTTTGTCTTTTCCTGGATTTACTATACACTTTTCTGTTTCATAAACTGGATTAGCGGACACAAGTACCCAAGTCCCACTGGACAGATAGACACTTTCGGCCTTTTAGTTCACTCCTATATTATATCCAAATCGGTCTGGTCTCGTTCCGTCAACAAAGGTATAGTAGTCTCCATTCGGGTTTTCCACGACGGTGACTTCTGTATAGGTGAAATCCGGATGAAGCGCATGCAGTGTGTCAAGCACATGGCTTGGTACGGCCATGTCTTTAGGCAAGGCATATCTTGTTTCCTTCCACCTTGGATTGATATTGTTTGAATCGAACAATACAGATTTCAACACTCCGTTGTGCATGACAAGATAGTCGTCATCGCCCAGGTCGTTCACATACCCAAGTACTGTGGCACCGTTGTAATGCTCAGAAATCCAATCTATATCAGTAGGAAGTGGCCGCACGTATGCGGTGTTGTTCAGTTCGTATCCGCACGACTTGAGTACCATGCCTTCGCTGTCAATGACAAGTGTGTGGATGCTGGGTATGGACGAGTCATAAAGGAGATAGCACAACACATAGTATTTGCCACTTATGCAAGCCTGTGTCACTTCCCTCATCTCCCAAAACTCGTATTTAACCGTGTCTGGAACTTCTTGGAAAAAACTCTGCCGTACGTTATAGGGCAATTTGTTAATGTCTGCCAGAGTCTGCACCGAGCGGTTCCACACGTTATCAGCGTATGCCACAAGCCATTCATTTCCAGCCTTGTCCTTGGAATAGACCATTATTTCCTGCTGACCTGTGTGGCGGTAGAAGTCTGTGCCGGCATAAACGTGTTCTATGGTGTTGTTCCCGTAGCGGCTATTGAAATCCTTGGCGATAACCTCTGGCAACTCGTTTTCCTTTACTGTCGGAATCTCATTTTCTGAATTGCATGAAGCCAGCGCAAACGTAACCATCATAAGCAATCCACATGCTAACGAACTACCTAATCTTTTCATCTTGTTATAGTTTTACGTTCCTAATTCCAGTACAAAGGTACGAAACTTCCAGCATATAGCACAGAATAATTCGGCAGTGTCAAACGCCATGGAGGACAAATATATTTCCCCGATACAGGAATGCCACTTTATGCAGAATCTGTACTTTTGCTACCCAGAGTTGGCATATCGCACATCTATGAGCAAAAAAACGAGAAACATTTTTGCTTGGAAGAGCCTTTATTCGTAAATTTACAATGCAAACGTATTTTTATCAACCATAAAACTGAAGAAACATGAGAATCTGTTTTTTAGCATTATTTGCTATTTTATGCCAAACATGCATAGCCCAAATTAGGGTTGACAGCCTGGGACATGTAGGAATAAATACCCAAGACACATTGGGAAGTGCTTTGTGTGTTGGCATGGGAGGTTCGCAAGGCATCACAATTGCTGCCATGAACACAAAAAAAATGGGCATGTATCTTTTCAACAGCCCCACTGCCGCATCAGGCCTACCAACTGGAATGATGGTAAGAACAGACCACATAAGGCCAGGAATAGGAATTTGGGCAAGAAACCTCGGGGTTGGGGACAATGTGAAATCTTAGACAATAAAGATTATCCAATGGTAGCCTACTCAATAGCATGTGACATCACGCCTTTTGATGATTTTGACGCAGTATATGCAGGACAGACAAATATTGGCAAATCTTTCACATTAGGCAAAAACTATGGTGGTCCCCTTTTAATTGGCAATACCAGAGCAGGAATAGTGGAGACAACCTATAAAGTACAACAGCTATTTAACTCCAATATAAAGGAATGTTCTGTGGCAGATGCATTAAACAAAGCAAAATATGCAAACCTATCACACAGACATCACAATGCTCTTGTCGTCAATCTCATAGGAACTCCAGATATGTATATATGGACAAGAAAACCACAACGATTTAACGCACGCATTGAGTATGATGGAATGTCCGCTGCCCTTTTTACAGAAAGTAATATTCAGGAAGCATATTACTGTGTAAGACATCTGTCTGAACTTGGCGATTCCATCAGCAAGAATGTTTTCAGCCCATCCTTTTATCAGTCAACATTAACTGACATTGAGAATGGGCTTATCACTCTTACTGGAAGAAACTGCATACCACAAGTGATGCCTTTTTACCTACAAAACATAAATCTTTATGGGAAACGGTACTTGCATGTATCAGACACTCACATTGGCTCTAATGTCAGAGATTATGACGAGGGAAATGTCGTCCTGAAATCTGGTAGCCACACCACAATCAAGCATACAGGCGAGGTAGAATTAAGCAAGGGCGTCATTATAGAAAAAGGGGCAACGTTAACCATTATTCCTTCAAAAATTAAAAAATAGAACTTATGAGGAACATTTTCCTAAAATTGATTATAGCGGAAGCACTGATGTCCTTTGCCGCACACGCATTAGCAGATGAGTCTGACAAGTATTTTACGGAAGGTACACGCTGGATAGAACTTCGACTGGACACGACAAAATTTTCAGAATGGTACTCAGAGAACGCAGATGGAACATTCACTCCCAATTATGAACAAACGGAGTACTATGTGCATGTTGATTCTCTAAAAGGTTACAGTGACATTGCAAAACGATATGGAGTGGTATGGCAGCATGTCGAAGGTCAAGAGGATTCTGTGAAATTTGCCATCCATGAGCCATCACCTCACCTGGTATATTCTATTGTCACAAAAGAACTGGAAGAGAATGGGGAAAAGGTTATTCGCATCCTTGGAACTGCCAGAACATACATTTTTGACTGGCGCGAAGGAAATATTCTCACATTCGGCAGTATGTCCGATGCAGGAATTGCCTCAATCCCCAAATACACTTATAGTTTTGGAACTATTGAAGAGGGTGGATTGAAAGTGAAAAGCAAGTGCTTCGGAACTGATAAACCTTTATCTTACATAGATATTGATACCCTGCATGTCTATTTCTTTCAAAAAGACTATCCAGAAAATATTGGTATCAAACTGATACATGGTATAGGGGTCAACAAATGGAAGTCTAAATATTGTATTCTTGGCCCATCGTTTCCTGACAACATGACATATTGGGCATCAGATCCATATATGTCCATTCTCGTCCACTTCGAGCGCAATGGTGAAGTGCTCTATGACCTGTGGCCAAATGAGAAGGGCGAGTTGGTGACACGTCTCCCCTACGTGAGAGAGACAGGCAGGGACAGCACCTTCACCTATGACCTGCAGGGACGTAAGGTGGAGGGAAATCCTTCGCGCGGCATATATATAATAGGAGGAAAAAAGCGGGCCGTCGAATAGAGAAGGCAAAATAATACAAGCAAGAATTATGTTTTTGCAAAAAGAGTATTGCATTTAAGCCGAATTTTGCTAAATTTGCAACAGGAACAGGCTATTCAGGCCCTTTAGACACGCTATCGGTGCCAGGAAAGCAGCCTGCAAAAAACAGCAACACAAGCGAAATGAAAACAAGCAACTCCTCTGCCCAGCGGATGACAAACTACAGGTGGGTCATCTGTGCCATGCTCTTCATGGCCACAACCATCAACTACATGGACCGCCAGGTGCTCTCACTCACCTGGAAGGACTTCATCGCACCAGAGTTTCACTGGACTGACCGCAACTATGGTGACGTGGCAGCCATCTTCTCACTGGTCTATGCGGTGGCCAACCTGCTGAGTGGCCGCTTTATGGACTGGATAGGCACACGCAAGGGTTACCTGTGGGCCATCGGCATCTGGTCGCTGGGCGCATGCCTGCATGCCGCCTGCGGACTGGCTACCATTGGCTGGCTGGACCTGGGAGGACGCGAGGACCTGTTCAACGCTACGGGTGCGCTGGCCGTGAGCATAGCCAGCGTGAGCGCATGGTTCTTCATCGTGGCACGCATCGTGCTGGCTGTGGGTGAGAGCGGAAACTTCCCTGCCGCCATCAAGGTGACGGCTGAGTACTTCCCGCCCAAGGACCGCGCCTTCAGCACCAGCATCTTCAACAGCGGCTCCACCGTGGGCGCACTCATCGCCCCATTGAGCATACCGCTGCTGGCACACTGGTTCAAGGAGATGGGCGTAGGCGGTGGATGGGAGATGGCATTCATCATCATCGGCGCGCTGGGCTTCATCTGGCTGGGCTTGTGGCTGTGGATATACCACCGCCCCGAGGAGTGCAAGCATGTCAACAAGGCTGAGCTGGACTACATCCGCCAGGGTGTGGAGGCATCTGCGTCAGCCAGCCCTGTCCAGGACAAGGAGGAGGACGAGGAGAAGGGCATACCCTTGAGCCGTTTCCTGCGCCTGCCCCAGGCATGGGCCATCTTCCTGGCCAAGATGGTGACCGATGGCGTGTGGTGGTTCTTCCTCTTCTGGACACCCGCCTACATCAGCGATGTCTATCACCTGAAGTCAGACAACCCCACTGCCATGGCTCTCATCTTTGTGCTCTATGCCATCACGATGCTGTCGCTCTATGGCGGCAAACTGCCCACCATCATCATGCAGCGCACGGGGCTGAATGCCTATGAGGCACGCCTCAAGGCCATGTTCCTCTTTACCCTGCTGCCGCTGCTCACCCTGTTTGCCCAGCCTCTTGGCTCCATCAGTTACTGGTTCCCGGTCATTCTGATTGGCCTGGCAGGCGCGTCCCACCAGGCGTGGTCGGCCAACCTGTTCTCTGTGGCCAGCGACCTGTTCCCGCGCAAGGCTGTGGGCACGATGACTGGCATCAATGGCATGGCAGGCGGCATCAGCTCGTATGCCATCAACAAGATAAGCGGGCATCTCTTTGACTATGCAGCCGAGACCAACATGACGTTCCTGGGATTTGAGGGCAAGCCCGCCGGCTACTTCATCATCTTCATCTACTGCGCCCTGGCCTACTTGGCAGGATGGTGCATTCTGAAAGCACTGGTGCCACGCTTCAAGCCTGTGAAAGTGTAGAGCAGATGGGTTAGAGGTTAAAACATAAACTGAAAAAATATGCTTGAAAAGACATGGCGGTGGTTTGGCCGCAACGACAAGATTACGCTGGACATGCTCCGGCAGATAGGTGTGGAGGGCATCGTGACCGCCCTGCACCAGATACCCAACGGCGAGGTATGGAGCCGTGAGGACATCCGCTCCATGCGCGAGTATATCGAGCAACACCACCTCAGATGGAGTGTGGTGGAGAGTCTGCCTGTGTGCGAGAGCATCAAGTATGGCGGAAAAGACCGCGACGAGTTGATAGAGAAGTACATCACCAGCCTGGAGAACCTGGGACGCGAGGGTGTGCACACCATCTGCTACAACTTCATGCCCGTGCTTGACTGGGCACGCACCGACCTGGCCAACCCTAATGGTGACGGGACATCCAGCCTCTACTTCAACCATGCCGAGTTTGCCTACTTTGACTGCCGCATACTCAAGCGCAAGGGCGCAGAGGCCGACTATACCCCCGAGACCCTGGATGAGGTGGAGCGCATGAGCCATCACTTCACCGCCGAGGACGAGCACAGGCTGGTGGAAAACATCATCGTGAAGACGCAGGGGTTCGTCAACGGCAACATCACCGAGCATGACGAGCGTCCAGTGGAGATATTCCGCTCGCTGCTCTCACTCTATGACGGCATCGACAGGGAGCAACTGCGCGCCAACATGAAGTACTTCCTGGAGGCCATCATGCCCGTGTGCGACCGCTGGGGAATGAACATGTGCGTGCATCCCGATGATCCCCCATTGCAGATACTGGGGCTGCCCCGCATCGTGTCATGCGACCAGGACATCGAATGGCTGCTCAATGCCGTGCCCAACGAGCACAATGGCCTCACCTTCTGTGCTGGCTCACTCAGTGCCGGAGCGCACAATGACGTGCCCGCACTGGCCAGGAAATATGCCACCCGCACCCACTTCGTGCACCTGCGCAGCACCAATGTCCTGCCTGGCGGAGACTTCAAGGAGGCCAGCCACCTGGGAGGCAGGGCCCACATCATTGAGCTGGTGCGCATCTTCCAGAGCAAGAAACCGGGGCTGCCCATGCGTGTGGACCACGCCCCACTGATGCTCGGTGACGAGAAGATGGGATATAACGCAGGCTACAGTTTCCATGGCCGCATGTTCGCACTGGGACAGGTGGAGGGCGTGATGGCCACCGTGGATGACGAGTTGGGCATTGCCAAGAATTAGGGAATGCCGCAACTGCGGGTGCCCGACAGACGAGCGTGCGCCCATGAGACCACATCATTATGTTTTAGAACAACCATTTATTTAGGAGAAAAGCGATATGTCATTGTTTGATGTCAAAGGCCAGGTCGTGGTCATCACAGGCGGCACTGGCGTGTTGGGGCGCGAGATAGGTGCCCATCTGGCACGTGAGGGTGCCCAGGTCATTCTGCTTGGCCGCCGACAGGAGGTGGGCGAGGCACTGGCCGAGAGTATCAGGAAAGAGGGAGGCAGTGCCTCCTTCATGGCATGCGACGTGACCGACGCGGATGCCGTGAGCCAGGTGCGCGACCAGGTAGTGAGCCAATACGGGCGGGTGGATGCCCTGCTCAACGCTGCGGGAGGCAACATGCCCGGAGCCACCATCCCGCCAGGAAAGACACTCTTCGACGTGAGAGTGGAGGAGTTCCAGCGTGTGCTGAACGTCAACCTCACCGGCACGCTCATCCCCACACAGGCATTCCTCAACCCCATGGCCGAGGCTGGGCGTGGCAGCATCGTGAACTTCAGCAGCATGGCAGCCTTCCGCCCCCTGACACGCGTGATGGGCTATGCGGCAGCCAAGGCGGGCATCAGCAACCTCACAGCCTTCCTGGCCAACGAGGTAGCCACGAAGTTCAGCCCTGCCATCCGTGTCAATGCCATTGCCCCGGGCTTCTTCCTCACCGACCAGAACCGCTCGCTGCTCACCAACGAGGACGGCTCGCTCACCGAGAGAGGCCAGGATGTCATCCGCCAGACACCCTTCAAGCGTTTCGGCAAGCCCGAGGAACTGTGTGGCACCATCCAGTATCTCATCAGCGAGGCATCCACCTTCGTCACAGGCACTGTGGCTGTGGTGGATGGGGGCTTCAACGTGTTTGCCATCTAATTAGGGTCATAAGGTCGCCGCGCTTGCTGGCCATGAGGTATGAGTATCGACATCGTGACTGCGGGACAGCCACAGCCAAGCCCCTGCCTCCCACAAAGCCTGGAAGCAGAAAAGCCGCCAGGAAATCCAGGAAACGAGGCGACCGAAAGACCGCATAACCACAAAACCACATAACCGATTCTCTATGGACACACCTATCAAGCCCTTCATGGACCAGGACTTCCTGCTCGACACAGAGACCGCCAGAGCGCTTTACCACGAGGAGGCAGCCTCGCTGCCCATCATCGACTACCACTGTCACCTCAACCCCAAGGAGATAGCCGAGGACCACAAGTTCCGCAGCATCACCGAGCTGTGGCTGGGAGGTGACCACTACAAGTGGCGTGCCCTGCGTGCCAATGGAGTGGATGAGCGATACATCACAGGCGATGCCAGTGACTGGGAGAAGTTTGAGAAGTGGGCCGAGACCATGCCCTACTGCATGCGCAACCCGCTCTACCACTGGACACACCTGGAGCTGCGCACGGCCTTTGGCATACAGGACATCCTCAAGCCCGAGACTGCACGCCGGATATATGACCAATGCAACGAGATGCTCACGCGCCCGGAGTTCTCGGCCAGGGGACTGATGAGACGCTACCACGTGGAGGTCGTGTGCACGACCGACGACCCTGCCGACTCGCTGGAGCATCACAGGAGCATACGCGAGAGCGGATTTGAGGTGAGGGTGCTGCCTGCCTGGCGGCCCGACAAGGCACTGGCCATCGACAAGCCACAGGAGTACCCGGCCTATATCAAGCGGCTGGGCGAGGCCGCAGGCATGGAGATCACCAGTTACCCTACCCTGCTCGATGCCCTGCAGCGGAGGCATGACTTCTTTGCCGGGCAGGGCTGCAGCCTCTCAGACCACGGCATCACACGCTTCCCCTGGAAGCCCTGTTCCGACAGCCAGGCCGACATCATCCTGCGCAAGGCACTCGCCGGGCAGCAGGTAAGCCCGGAGGAAGGTGAGCAGTTTGCCACTGCCCTGCTGCTCGAACTGGCCAGGATGGACGCGCGCAGCGGATGGACGCAGCAGTTCCACTATGGCC
>CAVKOT010000134.1:0-8312 GCA_963658045.1 Opitutia bacterium UBA4654 | reverse complement strand
TTACGAGTGCGTTACATCAAAGGAGTACAGCACAATGTGAAGAAATGTAACACGAATGTAACAGTGGTGTTGCAGCGATTTAACGAAAATGTAATACCTTTGTAGCATCAAAAGGAGTGAGATTTTACACACACAAACATCAAGTTTATGGAATTTCTGATACTGGTTGGCTCTGTCGCACTGCTGATGTATGGCATGAAAGTCATGAGTGAGGGCTTGCAGAAGATGGCAGGCAGCCGCCTGCGCACAGTGCTCGGCACCATGACCACCAACCGTTTTACCGGCCTGCTCACAGGCGCGTTCATCACCACCTCCATCCAGTCCTCCACAGCCACCACAG
This sequence comes from Opitutia bacterium UBA4654, assembly GCA_963658045.1. Classification (GTDB taxonomy): domain Bacteria; phylum Bacteroidota; class Bacteroidia; order Bacteroidales; family Bacteroidaceae; genus Physcousia. Next base: position 7,972 of record CAVKOT010000134.1, on the reverse strand, counting down.
TGATGACCGTGAGTTTTGTCAGCGCAGGGTTACTCACGCTCTCCCAAGCCATCTCCGTCATCATGGGGGCCAACATCGGCACGACAGCCACAGCCTGGATCATGGTGTTGGGCGGCAGTTTCGACATGCGCATGCTGGTATATGCTGGTATCATCGTGGCCATAGCATTGATATATACTAAGAAGAACGTGAATATGGGAGAGTTCCTGATGGGACTCTCCCTTATGCTTCTCGGACTCACAACGCTCAAGACGAACGCCGCAGAGATGCACCTTGACCAAAATGTCCACATCCAGAACTTCCTGCAGAGCGTGAGCGGGTGGGGATTTGGCAGTTACATTCTGTTCCTGCTCATCGGTGGACTGCTTACCTGTGCCGTGCAGAGTTCGGCGGCCATCATGGCCATCACCATGACGCTGTGCAGCACGGGAGTGCTCGACATATATCTCGGCATAGCCCTGGTCATGGGAGAGAACGTGGGTACGACCATTACCTCGAACATCGTGGCCATGAGTGCCAACACACAAGCCCAGCGAGCAGCGCGAGCGCATCTGATATTCAACCTCTTCGGAGTGATATGGGTGCTCTGTATCTACAAGTACTTCGTCAACTTTGTGTGCTCCATGGTGGGATGTGACCCGCAGCACGTCGGGAACCCCGTCATACTCAATGTGGTGCTGGCAGCCTTCCACACCTCATTCAATGTGTGCAACGTGCTTATTCTTATCTGGTTTATCAAGCCAATGGAGAAACTCGTGTGCATGCTCGTACCGCAGAAGGAAGGACAGGACGAGGTGGAGGAAGGCAGGCTGAAATATATCGGCGGTGGACTGCTGAGCACTGCTGAGCTCAGCATCTTTGAGGCTTGCAAGGAAATCAACCTCTTTGCCGTGCGCTGCAGGCGCATGTTCTCACTGGTCAAGGAACTGCTTGAGACGGAGAATGGAGATGACTTCAACAAACTGTTCTCCCGTATAGAGAAGTATGAGAACATCACCGACAGCATGGAGGTGGAGATAGCCAACTACCTGCACAAGGTGAGTGAAGGGCGATTGTCCAGTGACTCGAAGACGCAGATACAACGGATGATGCGCCAGATATCCGAACTGGAGTCGATTGGTGACTCATGTTACAACCTCGGACGCACGATGAACCGCCTGCACATGCACTCCAAAGAGCGGTTTACTGAGGAACAGCTCAAGCACATGCACACGATGATATCGCTGGTCACACATGCCCTTGATGCCATGGTCAACGTGGTGGAGAAGGCTCCCGACCATCAGTATGCGGACTATAACGTGTCGTACAACATTGAGCATGAGATAAACAATTACCGCAACCAACTGAAGAACCAAAATCTGCAGGACATCAACGACGGACTGTATGGCTATCAGATAGGTGTCTATTACATGGACTTCATCAGCGAGTGCGAGAAACTGGGAGATTATGTGGTGAACGTGGTACAGGCCACCAAGTGACCTGGGATGCTCATACGCAGTAACCTTATGCGCCGGCCTTCGCAACCCATAGCGAAGGCCGGCGCATTCCTTTCCCACTGGCTTCCCAGCATAGTACGTCCATAGTGCCATGCACTAAAACACGCCCCAAGTGGCACGTGGTGAGGAATATTGTTGTACCTTTGCATGGCAAACTATAAACATTTAATTAGTTCATATTATATGGTAAAAAGTGCATTGCAGGTGGCAAGAGCCGCCTATCAGCCCAAGCTCCCCAAGGCCCTGAAGGGTTCTGTGGTGGCAGTGGAAGGCGCAGCCACACAGAGTGTGGGCAACCAGGAGGAAATCAAGGCCATGTTCCCCAACACCTATGGCATGCCTGTGATTACCTTTGAGGCAGGTGAGCAGAAGCCCATGGAGGCATTCAACGTGGGCATCATCCTCTCTGGCGGCCAGGCTCCTGGCGGCCACAATGTGATAAGCGGCCTGTATGATGGTGTGAAGAGCCTGAACCCCAGCAGCAAGCTGTATGGTTTCCTGATGGGCCCCGGTGGCCTGGTGGACCACAAGTATGTGGAGTTTACCGACGAGTTTATTGATGAGTACCGCAATACTGGCGGCTTCGATATCATCGGCTCTGGTCGTACCAAGCTGGAGAAAGAGGCCCAGTTTGAGAGTGGCATCGAGATTCTGCGCGAGTTGGGCATCAAGGCTTTGGTAATCATTGGTGGTGACGACTCCAATACAAACGCCTGCGTGCTGGCTGAGTACTATGCTGCCAAGAAGTATGGTGTGCAGGTCATTGGCTGCCCCAAGACGATTGATGGCGACTTGAAGAACGATCAGATTGAGACCAGTTTCGGTTTCGACACAGCCTGCAAGACCTACAGCGAGTTGATTGGCAATATCCAGCGTGACTGTAACAGCGCACGCAAATACTGGCACTTCATCAAATTGATGGGACGCTCAGCATCTCACATCGCACTGGAATGTGCCCTGCAGACACAGCCCAACATCTGTCTCGTGTCAGAGGAGGTAGAGCAGAAGAACATGTCACTGGATGACGTGGTGACTTACATCGCGAATATCGTGGCCGCCCGTGCTGCCGAGGGCAACAATTTCGGCACTGTACTGATTCCCGAGGGCTTGATTGAGTTCATCCCCGCCATCAAGAAACTGATAGCAGAGCTCAATGAGGTGCTCACCGATCCCAAGACAGGTGAGAGCCGTGAGTTTGCCAATGCCGAGGAGCAGATAGCATTCGTTAAGGGCAACATCGCTCCCGAGAACCTGGCCATCCTGGAGTCACTGCCTGCTGATGTGGCACGCCAGCTCTGCCTCGACCGCGACCCCCACGGCAACGTACAGGTGTCCCTCATTGAGACCGAGAAGTTGCTCTCACGCATGGTTGCTACAAAGTTGGCCGCATGGAAGCAGGAGGGCAAGTACAACGGCAAGTTCAGCGCTCAGCATCACTTCTTCGGATATGAGGGTCGTTGCGCGGCTCCGTCCAACTATGACGCAGATTACTGCTACAGCCTGGGATATAATGCCAGCCGACTGATTGCCAATGGCAAGACAGGCTACATGTCTATCATCAAGAACACGACAGCCCCTGCTGCAGAATGGATTGCCGGCGGTGTGCCCATCACCATGATGATGAACATGGAGCGCCGTAATGGAGCCATGAAGCCTGTTATCCGCAAGGCTCTGGTGGAACTTGATGGCGCACCCTTCAAGTTCTTCGCTGCTCATCGTGAGGAGTGGGCCAAGAACACATGCTATGTGTATCCCGGCCCCATCCAGTATTGGGGCCCCTCTGAGGTGTGCGACCAGTGCACCAAGACGCTGGCTCTGGAAAAGAAATAAGGTGTAAGCACTTAATCCTCTCCTGTGGCCTTCGTGCCATGGGAGAGGATTTTCCTTATCCAAGAGAGACAATCTACAAAATGAGTATTCCCACACAGACAAATAGCCGAAAGCCTGCTTCCAGAAACGCGGCTGCACACAGCAGTTCCTCTGGCTCGTCCTTGACAAGGAAAAGACAAGGCAAGGCCACGAAGAACAAAAAGGGAAGCCGCAAGAGCCGGAGAGGAAAGAGGAGATGGCACCTGCGCTCCTGGCCGGTGTGGGTAGGCATCGTCCTGGTGGCTGCCGTCTATGTGGGGTTGTTCTACTGTTTCTTTGTGGGACCTTTCAGTTTTAGGTGGAAGGCCATGTATGGCGAGACAGTCTATCCCGACGGCTATCATGTGCGGGGCATAGACATCAGCCACTATCAAGCTTCCATCGAATGGGAAAACCTGCGCAATGCCTCTATGAACAATGACCCTGTGCGCTTCATCATCATCAAGGCCACAGAAGGGACATCGCTCATGGATGATAACTTTAATGAAAACTTCTATGAAGCCAAGCGAAACGACTTCGTGCGAGGGGCTTATCACTTCTTCGTACCAGGTGTCGATGCACGCCAGCAGGCAAAGTTCTTCCTACGACAGGTACACCTGGAGCCTGGTGACCTGCCTCCCGTGCTCGATGTGGAGAAGCGAGGCGACCTCTCTGTGACGCAACTCAAGCGTGAGGTGAAGGCATGGCTCGACGTGGTGGAGGCCAAGTACCATGTGAAGCCGATACTTTACACAGGATATAAGTTCAAGGTTGACTACCTGAATGACTCCATCTTCCAGCAGTATCCTTACTGGATTGCCCACTACTATGTGGATAAACTGGAGTACAAAGGCCCATGGATAATGTGGCAACACACTGACTGTGGCAGAATACCCGGCATACGCGGACAGGTGGACTGCAACATCTTCAACGGCTCGGTGCAGGAACTGATGGACTTCACTCTGAAGGAGGAAGACATTGATTGACATACGCGACACACGATAATTTACTTATAATAGACATACTGATATGGGGATAAAAGAATGGACATTGGTCGTGGCGGGGACACTGTTCTCCTCATCGGTCATATACGCCAGCCAGCCTGAGGAGGAGCCTTCGGCACGGCTGTCATGCACAAGTATCATGGTGGGGCGAAAGGCAAGTGCCGATGGTTCTGTAATGACCAGCCACACCTGCGATGGGGGCTACCGTACATGGATGAAGTGGGTGGGCCCGACCACTAATCCCTCTGGCACGATGATGGACATTTACCGTGGACGCATGCACACCGAGACTCCCGGCTCCATGCAAGGCGTTGAGGTGGCAGGCCAAATACCCCAAGCACCCCACACTTACAGGTTCCTCGACACCGCCTATCCCTGTATCAACGAGAAACGGCTGGCTATGGGCGAGACGACAATAGGCGGGCGGGACACGCTGAGAAACGAGGAAGGGCTGTTCTACATCGAGGAACTCCAGCGTGTGGCCTTGCAAAGATGCTCATCAGCACGCCAGGCCATACGCCTCATGGGCAATCTGATACGTGAATACGGCTATGCGGACAGCGGTGAATGCCTTACGGTGGCTGATACTGCAGAGGTCTGGATTTTCGAGGTCTTCGGTGAAGGACCCAAGAAAAAGGGTGGGGTATGGGCTGCCCAGCGCATTCCTGACGATGAGATAGCCGTGAGCGCAAACATCTGCAGGATAGGGGAGATTGACCTCAAGGACACCATGAACTTCATGGCATCGGACAACGTGACGGAAGTCGCACGCAAACTGAAGTTATGGGATGGCAAGGGAACATTCTCCTTTTGGCGCGCCTATAGCGGGGGCAACTATCAGAATGAGCCCAAGAATTATAGTACGCGCGAACTATATATAATGAGCACGCTGGCACCTTCCCTTCATCTAAGCGATGAACTTGAGGAACTGCCAGTGAGTGTAAAGCCTGACAAACCCGTAAGTGTGCAGGATGTGGACCGCCTGCTGGCCAGTTACTATGAGGGAACAGAGCAGGACTATACATCATGGATGCTGGTTCCCGACAATGGTCGAAAGGACGCGGGGACTAACGAGGAATGCAAAAAGGTGTCTCCCGTGGCAAACCCCTGGATGAAGACCGATGAAAGGAACCTGTATGTGGCCATGGGTGACAGTGCTTTTGCCCGCTGGATACGCCCTGTGTCAGTTGCTTTCTGTGCATACAGCACTGTGATACAGTTGTTTTCGAATGTTCCAGAAGCCGTTGGTGGAGTAGTGTGGATGGCCTTTGACAACCCAGGTGAGAGCCCCAGGTTTCCCATCTATTGCGGTTCCACCAGACTGCCTCAGTTACTCTCGGTATGTGGAAACCATTCCTACAGAGAGGATTCCGCTTTATGGCGTTTCCGCCGTGCCAACCGCCTGGCAACCGTGCGTTGGGGTGAATGCAGGCAGTCGCTCGAACCAGCCAAGCGTTATTTCATAAACAAAGGACAGCGTGAAACATCTTATGTAACAAGTATTTATACAGATTTGACAAGGCAAGGGCACACTGAGGAAGCCACTGAGTATCTCAACGGATACACCTCGGACTTCCTGGGAGCAGAGATCCTCAAATGGGATGAACTATATGCCGCATACTGGAAAAAGTTCTCCTATGGGTTCTAAAACCCACACGCAAGGACACCCAAACAGGATTAAGCAAACCACAAGACAAATAGGACATGATGAAGATTGTCGATAACAAGAATAACCCTGTAGGTAGCACATGGTCTCGCAGCATGGAGAGAAGTGACACCTACATGAATGCCTCGCTCGACTAAACATAATCACCATAATGATAAAATAGACTGTATTTGGTTTCTCTGGGCTCTAACGTGGATTGCGCAAGGCATCCCGACAGCCCTTATAAGAGGACGAACCAGATGCAGGAGACAAAAGACGACAAGAAAGATATGGCAAGAAACCTAAGCGGCGCGCAGTATGCCGCACTCAAGTACTTTGAAATACCCGTCCACGAGGAGGCAGAACTGATGGACTTCATTATGAGGCAGATGCCTGGTGTGAGCCGTAACCATGTCAAGGATCTGCTCAAGGGACATGGGGTCAGTGTTGACCGCATACTGGTGACACGCTTTGATCATCCGCTTCATCCTGGCCAGACTGTGCGCATCAGCAGGCACAAGCGCAGCACAGAACTCAGCAACCGGTATGTGAAGATTGTGTATGAGGACAAGGACATAGTGGTTATCGAGAAGGCTCCTGGCATACTGAGCATGGGTGCCAATCCCAGCCAATACTGCGTGAAGACTGTGCTGGACGAGTATTTCCGCAAGCGTCACTTCAAATGCACGGCACATGTCGTACACCGCCTGGACCGCGAGACAAGCGGTCTGATGGTGTATGCCAAGAACATGGAGATGGAACAGGTGCTGGAGAACAACTGGCACGATATTGTGTATGACCGCCGCTATGTGGCTGTCGTGTGCGGGCAGATGGAGCGCGAGGGAGGCACTGTGCACTCATGGCTCAAGGACAACAAGGCCTATGTCACCTACAGCAGCCCCACGGACAATGGTGGCAAGGAAGCCATCACGCACTACAGGCGGCTCAAGGTGAACGGACAATACAGCCTGGTGGAGCTCAAACTGGAAACCGGGAGAAAGAACCAGATACGTGTCCACATGGCAGACCTCGGCTATCCGGTGGCTGGTGACACGAAGTACGGAAACGGCCGTGACCCCATGGGCAGGTTGGCCTTGCATGCCTACAGACTACACTTTTACCACCCACGCACAGGCGAGCCCATGATATTCGAGACGCCATTCCCCATGGTGTTCAGAAAGATGTTCACACCAAGGAACACGCAGGAGGACGCACAAGAACAAGCATAAGGCTTCACAATAATGTTTATTCTGAACATTCATTTAACAAGCAATAAACTATGAGCATATACGGAAGTCACACAATGATGACAAGCAATGCAGGCATGACAGCAAGTCTCTACCCTGCCCCCTCCATGCAGTTCTCCTCTGACGGAGACGACTGGTATGACTCGGGCAGCGCAGATGGCGGTAACAGTTCAAGTGCCGAGCAGACAGAGATAACACTCGATGAGCGCACGGGCATCTGGACTGGAAACAATTGACTATATCACAATCATTCAAGATTAAACATATCAACTAATTATGAAAAAAGGAATCTGTATGGCCATGACTATGGCCACCCTGTGCCTCTCACTTGCATCCTGTGGTATGGGCACAACGGGAAGTAGCACATCAGCCAACCTCGGAGGCACTACCCACACGGGCACTGGCACCACAGGCAATGTGGCAGGCGGACTGCTGGGAAGCGCACTCACGGGCAACTCAGGCACTGGCCTGCTGGGCAACGTGCTGTCCAACCTCCTGGGCACCAAGACCTCGGAGAGCAGTCTGGTGGGCACCTGGACCTATTCCGCCCCCAAGGTGGTGTTTGAGAGCGAGAGTGTGCTGGCCAAACTGGGAGGTGCCGTGGCAAGCAACAAGGTGGAGAGCACCCTCAGCAAGCACCTCAAGAAGATGGGCATGACTGCCGGCAAGAGCCAGTTGACCCTCAACAAGGACAAGACCTGCACCTTTACCTACAACGGCAAGACTGTAAAC
>CAVKOT010000133.1:0-8332 GCA_963658045.1 Opitutia bacterium UBA4654 | reverse complement strand
GAGGTAGCATGTCCTGGGCCCCGAAAGAACAGTTGAGACCGACGCTGAAGGGGTGTGCATGAGCCACACTGACGAGAAAAGCCTCCAGGGTCTGTCCGCTCAAGGTGCGTCCGGCCTTGTCATTGACAGTCACACTCAGCATCAGAGGCACATCCACACCTGTCTCGGCCGTGGCCTGCTGGAAAGCATAGATGCCGGCCTTGGTGTTGAGCGTGTCAAAGATGGTCTCCATGAGTATGGCATCCACCCCACTCTGGAGGAGGGCCACGAACTGCTCATGATAGGCAGAGGCCAACTGGTCGAAGGTAATTCCACGGAAGGCGGGGTCGTTGACATCGGGGCTCATCGAGCAGGTCTTGTTGGTGGGGCCCACGCTGGCCACCACATATCGTGGCCAGCCGGGCGTGGAGAACTCATTGGCCACCTTGCGTGCAAGGCGCACCGCAGCCTCGTTGATTTCCCTGACCATGTGCTCGCAGTGGTAGTCAGCCAGTGACACGCGCTGGCTGCTGAACGTGTTGGTGCAGATGATGTCGGCACCTGCCTGCAGGTATCGCCGGTGTATGTCGGCTATCACATCGGGGCGTGTGAGCGTGAGGATGTCATTGTTGCCCTGCATCTGCCCGGCATAGTCGGCGAAGAGCGTGCCACGGAAGTCCTTTTCCTCCAACCCGTAGGTCTGTATCATTGTGCCCATGGCACCGTCCAGGACAAGGACATGGCCAGACGCAAGTCCCCTTCTTATCCCCTCAAGAGGGGAAGAAGCCCCCCTCTTATCCTCCCAGGTGGGAAGGTTCTCCTTACATTCGTTTCCTGGTTTAATGCTGTTTACGCTCGGGTCGGCTGTTGAAGTGCTGGTTTCCGACTCTTCTCGTATTTGTCTCATTTCCTCTGACATATCTGAGAAATAAGTGTGTAGTCCTACAAATCGTGATATCCTGGATGGCAAGCCCCGCTGTCTCTCTCGCCTGCCTGTTCTTTTTCCTCCCAGGGTGTGCAGTCATGCCTTGTCATCCACCATGGGAGTCCGCCCTCATCTTCTGCCAGTGGGCGTGTCAGTAACTCTTCTTGAACTGGCGGTCTATCTCCCTGCGGTCCTGCTTCTCCTTCAGGGTCTCCCGCTTGTCATACTCCTTCTTGCCTCGCGCGATGTGCAGGTCAAGCTTGGCCAGTCCGCGCTCATCAATGAAGAGCAAGGTGGGGATGATGCTGAAGCCAGGGTTCTTCACCTCCTGCTGTATTTTGCGTATCTCCTTGCGGTTGAGCAGGAGTTTACGGTCACGACGCTCCACGTGGTTGTTGTACGAGCCCTGGTCATAGTGGGCCACATACATGTTCTTCACCCACATCTCGCCGTTGTTGATATAGCAGAATGTGTCCACCAGGCTTGCCTTGCCAGCCCTGATGCTCTTGATCTCAGTGCCGGTGAGCTGTATGCCTGCGGTGAACTTGTCCATGAGCAGGTAATCGTGCTCTGCCCTCTTGTTCTTGATGTTTATCTTCTCACCCTTGTTGGGTATCAATGTCTTGGCCATCTGCTTTGATAAGACGGAGCTCAAGCCCCCTGTAGTATGTAATATATATAATGTGTATCAGTCCTTCTGCACGGTGACAAACTCGTCAAGGTGGTCATCGATATAATGGCAAATGGTGTCGGTCACCTCCTCCTCCATCTCCACGAAAGCGTCATCGAGGTCGTCAAACTCTGGGTATTGCTCAAAGAGTGCCATGAACTCCTCGTCTGAACAGTCGGCCGTGAGCTGGTCGGCATACTTCTCATAGAGTTTGCGCCCCTTGTACACCAGTTTGCTGAAGTCATGCGCCCCCCACAGCCTCATGGCCTTTGCAAAGGGATTGAGGAAGATGAAAGGGCCATAGCCATTGTGTATCAACTGCACAAAGCCTCCGTCCATCACCTCGTCACGCAAGGCCACATAAGCCAGCACCGTTATCTGGCTGCCGTTGAGCAACGCCATGGAACTGGCATCCAGTTTCCCGCCAATGGCATCCATGATGCGGTCGTGGATGAGCATGAGGAAGGCATCCATGCCCTCACCCGCCGCCTTGGCAATATCCTGTTCGCTGACTGTTATCTGCATACGTTTGCTAAGAATAGTCTTTCCATCATCTCTTTTCTGTACTGCAAAGGTACTAAATTATCCTGTAAAACGGCCTGCCAGCCAAAAAAAGCCGCTCGCGTCATTGGACATATACCCAATTTTAATTACTTTTGCACTACGTTAGCGCGAGACACGTTAATAGGACACATTACTATAAATCTAAATAATAAAGAATTATGGTTTATTCTAAAGAAGTAGAGAACATGTGTTGTGTGGCCAAAGGCCCCAATCATGGACCGGCTCCCATCCCCGAGGAAGGCAAGTGGGTGCAGGCAAAGGAAATCAAGGACATCAGCGGTCTGACACATGGTGTGGGATGGTGTGCCCCCCAGCAGGGTGCCTGCAAGCTGACACTGAACGTGAAGGACGGTGTCATCGAGGAGTGCCTGGTGGAGACCATCGGCTGCTCGGGCATGACCCATTCTGCCGCTATGGCATCAGAGATTCTGCCTGGCAAGACCATCCTGGAGGCTCTGAACACCGACCTGGTGTGTGACGCTATCAACACAGCCATGCGTGAGCTCTTCCTGCAGATTGTGTATGGCCGTACACAGAGTGCCTTCTCAGAGGGTGGCCTGATGATAGGCGCTGGCCTGGAGGACCTGGGCAAGGGTCTCATCTCACAGACTGGTACTCTCTATGGAACCAAGGTGAAGGGCACACGTTACCTGCAGCTGACCGAGGGTTACATCACCAAGATGTTCCTGGACAAGGACGACCAGGTGTGTGGCTACGAGTTCGTTCACATGGGCAAGTTCATGGATGCCGTCAAGAAGGGTGTTCCCGCTGACGAGGCTCTGAAGAGCGTGACCGGCACCTATGGCCGCACCAAGGCCGAGGACGGCGCAGTCAAGTCAATTGACCCCCGCAGAGACTAAGCCATTTACAGTTTAACAATTTACAAATTACAATTTATGCATGGATAAGGGGGAACTGCAAGGGAGATTTCGGAAGTTTGCGCTTCGAATTATCAAACTTGTGGACTCCATGCCCAAAGATTTGTCATCGATAACGATAGCCAAGCAAATCATACGCTCAGGCACGTCACCCTACGCCAATTACAGCGCAGCCTGCATCGCAAAGTCAGAAAAGGATTTTCTCAACAAACTGAAGATGGTTGAAGAGGAACTTGACGAGACGCTCAGATGGTTGGAACTGATTGTCGTAAGTGAGAAAATGCCAGAGAGCAGGTTGGGAGAACTTATCCAGGAAAACAAGGAACTGGTAAGCATTATCACCAAGGCCATCATCACGATGAGAAACCGAATCAACGTATGACAGGACGCCATCATGAATTGTAAATTGAGGATTGTAAATACAAATGGTACATTGTAAATATTAAAATTGTAAATGCAATTATGATAAGAGAAGTAAAATTCGAGTCGCAAGACCGCCGTATCAAGCAGATACTTGCTTGTCTGAACGCACACGGCATTGCTTCTATCGAGGAGGCAAACGAGATTTGTGAGGCTGCCGGCCTGGATCCCTATAAGACATGTGAGGAGACCCAGATGATCTGCTTCGAGAACGCTAAGTGGGCCTACGTGGTGGGCACAGCCATCGCTCTGAAGGAGAAGGCAAAGGATGCCGTGGAGGCTGCCAACTATATTGGCGAGGGCCTGCAGAGCTTCTGCATCCCCGGCTCTGTGGCTGATGACCGCAAGGTGGGTATCGGCCATGGCGAACTGGCTGCACGCCTGCTCACACCCGAGACCAAGTGCTTCGCATTCCTCGCTGGACACGAGTCTTTCGCTGCTGCTGAGGGTGCCATCAAGATTGCACAGATGGCCAACAAGTCAAGACCAGCCGACAAGCCCCTGCGCTGCATCCTGAATGGCCTGGGCAAGGACGCTGCCATGATCATCAGCCGTATCAATGGCTTCACCTATGTGCAGACCAAGTTTGACTACTTCACAGGCGAGCTGAAGGAGGTTAAGCGTACTGCTTACTCCGAGGGTCCCCGTGCTGCCGTGAACTGCTATGGTGCAGATGACGTGCGCGAGGGTGTCGCTATCCTGTGGAAGGAGGACGTGGACGTGTCCATCACAGGCAACTCCACCAACCCCACACGTTTCCAGCATCCCGTTGCCGGCACTTACAAGAAGGAGCGCATCCGCGCTGGCAAGCCTTACTTCAGCGTGGCCAGCGGTGGTGGCACAGGCCGCACACTGCATCCCGACAACATGGCCGCAGGTCCCGCCTCTTATGGCATGACCGACACATTGGGCCGCATGCACTCTGATGCCCAGTTCGCTGGTTCATCTTCAGTGCCTGCACATGTGGAGATGATGGGCTTCCTGGGCATGGGCAACAACCCCATGGTGGGTTGCTCTGTGGCATGTGCCGTGAATGTTGACCTGGCTCTGAACAAGAAGTAATTTGCCCCGAAGGGTGCATTTTGCATAGCAAGAAACTCCCCCATAGTCACTCGATGACTGTGGGGGAGTTTTTTTTAAGGTGCTTGCTTCGCCATCGCAGTAGTACTGACCTGGGCATCGCAAGGTGCTTACTTTGCCATTGCAGTACTATTAACTTTTTTCTGTAGCCGGCTTGGCCGCGGAGTCCGACACATGCCAGGCGGGATATGGGTGGAGGCCTATGTCAGAGTGGCTACATCACTATCAATCAATATGTGCAAATCCCATCAGAATGGGGGCGCGTCATCAGGGCTGAGTCCGGCAAAGGGGTCGGCTCCAGCCATCTGCCCGGAAAAGTCCTCAGGCTGCTGCAGTTCCTCTTCAGAGAGAGGTGTGGAGGTGAAGGTGCCAGAGGACTCTACCCCACCAGATTGTGGGATGCCCGAGGCCTGCTCGTCGGCAAAGCGCGCAAATTCCTTTTGGAAGTCTAACCTGATGTCTCCTACCGATCCGTTACGGTGCTTGGCAATGATGAACATAGCCTTACCACGCCAGTCGTTGCCATGGTCATCCCTTTCAAGGCGGTAATACTCAGGTCGATGAATGAAGCATACGATGTCGGCATCCTGCTCGATACTTCCCGAGTCACGCAGGTCACTCAACAAGGGACGCTTGGCATCAAATCCCTCACGCTTCTCTCCCTCACGGTTAAGCTGGGCGAGTGCGATGACTGGGATGTTGAGTTCCTTGGCCAGCCCCTTCAGTGACTGGCTGACGGCAGCCACCTCCTCCTGTCGGCTGTTGATGTTGATGCCCTTGGCATGCATCAGCTGCAGGTAGTCAATCATGATGCACTGCACGCCATGCTCGCGTACCAGGCGGCGTGCCTTGGTGCGCAGTTCAAAGTTGGTGATGGCCGGAGTGTCATCCACATAAATGGGCGCGCCTGTCAACTGCCTGGAACGGGTGTCCAGTTGCTCCCACTCATGTGGCAGGAGTTGGCCGCTTCGCAGTTTCTCGCCCGAAATCTCGGTCACATTGACCAGCAGTCGCTGCACGAGCTGCTGGTTGCTCATCTCCAGGCTGAAGATGGCCACGGGCACCCGGTAGTCCACGGCCATACGCTTCATCATGGAGAGGGCAAACGCTGTCTTACCCATAGACGGGCGGGCTGCGATGATGATGAGGTCACTCTTCTGCCAGCCGTTGGTTATCTTGTCCAGTTTCTCAAAGCCCGTGGGAATGCCACTCATGCCATCCTTCTGTGCGGCAGCCCTGTTGATCATGTCGAAGACTTGCGAGATGACGGGGTCAATCTGTGTGTAGTCCTTCTTCATGTTCTGCTGTGAGATGGCATAGAGTTGTGCCTCGGCCTCCTGCATGAGGTCCCTCACGTCCATGGTAGGGTCATAGGCATGGGTCTGCAGGCAACTGCTGAAGGTGATGAGCTGGCGTGCCAGTGCCTTCTGGGCTATCACCTTGGCATGATACTCGATGTGGGCACTGCTGCCTATCTTCATGTTTATCTGCATGATATAGGGCGCGCCACCAGCATCCTCCAGTTCACCGTTATGCTCAAGCTGCTCCTGCAGCGTCATGATATCGACAGGACGCGTCTCGGCGTTTAGTTCCTGGATGGCCTTGTATATCAACTGGTTCCTCTTGTCGTAGAAACTCTCTGGCTTCAGTAGTTCGCCCACCAGGGCATAAGCCTCCTGGTCCACCATCAGCGCACCGAGCACAGCCTCCTCCATGTCGAGGCTCTGGGGCTGCTTGTGTCCATACTGGTCCACGCTGGGCACTTCCACTATCTTTACCGTCTTCTTCTTGCTTTGTGTAGGCATGATTCTTTCCTTGCTTGTCTTTGGGATGGCAAAGGTAGCATATAATTTGCTAAGGCGAGCCAGGGGGAGGGCACAAAATCCTCTTCTGCCAAAATGTGCCTGTCCTGGGTTCCTGGAGCACGGGCGAGGAGGGGGCGGGGAGAAATGCTGTAAAAGCAAGGGGAAATGCTTTCGGCTACAAATTCACACCTAAAAGCGCATTTAACGATGCATATTTATAGCACAAACAAACTTTACGCTTTCTTTTTATCACTTGTTTGCGCCTTTTGTCGTAACTTTGCAAGCGCAAACAAGAAACCGTAATCAAAACGTCAGTAAACGGCATTTGGACATGACAAGAGCAAGATTCGAGCGAAAGGGACTCTATGATCCCGAGAATGAGCACGACGCCTGTGGCGTTGGCATGGTGGTCAACATCCATGGCAACAAGAGCCACGAACTGGTAGATAACGCGCTCAAGGTGCTGGAGAACATGAGGCACAGAGGTGCCGAGGGCGCAGATGGAAAGACGGGTGACGGTGCTGGCATCATGCTGCAGATTCCCCACGAGTTTATCCTCCTGCAGGGCATTCCTGTCCCCGAGAAGGGACATTATGGCACTGGACTGGTGTTCCTGCCCAAGGACAGCCAGCGGCAGCAGGACATCCTCTCCATCGTCATCGAGGAGATAGAGCGTGAGGGACTCAACCTCATGCGGCTCAGGGCTGTGCCCACCAACTCCGAGTGCCTGGGTGAGAGTGCGAGGGAGGTGGAGCCTGACATCAAGCAACTCTTTGTGACGGGAGTCACCGACGAGGCTTTTCCACGCTTCGAGCGCACATTATATATTATAAGGAAGAGGATAGAGAAGCGCGTGAGCGACCCTGACTTCTATATTGTGAGCCTGTCGAGCAAGAACATCGTGTACAAGGGCATGCTCTCAAGCACCCAGGTGCGCGCTTACTATCCCGACCTGAGCAACAACTACTTCACCAGCGGACTGGCTCTGGTGCACAGCCGATTCAGCACCAACACATTCCCCACCTGGTCGCTGGCCCAGCCCTTCCGCCTCCTGGCACATAATGGTGAGATAAACACCATCCGTGGCAACCGCTCGTGGATGAAGGCGCGCGAGAGTGTGCTGGACAGCGAGGCCCTGGGCAGTGTGAAGGACATCAGCCCCATCGTGCAGCCGGGCATGAGTGACTCGGCCAGCCTGGACAACGTGTTTGAGTTCTTTGTCATGAGTGGACTGTCCCTGCCACAGGCCATGGCTGTGATGGTGCCCGAGAGTTTCAACGACAAGAATCCTATCTCTGATGACCTCAAGGCCTTCTATGAGTACTACTCCATCCTGATGGAGCCATGGGATGGCCCCGCTGCCCTGCTCTTCTGCGACGGGCGCTATGCGGGCGGAATGCTGGACCGCAATGGCCTGCGTCCCAGCCGCTACACCATCACCAAAAAGGGCATGATGGTAGTGGCCAGCGAGGTGGGCGTGATGGACTTCGAGCCGGGAGAGATAGCAGAGAAGGGACGTCTGCAGCCTGGCAAGCTCCTGCTCATCGATACCCAGGAAGGCAAGATATACTATGACGGCGAGATCAAGGAACGCCTGGCCAAGGCACACCCCTACAAGGAGTGGCTGCGCACCAACCGCATACAGCTGGAGAACCTGAAGAGTGGCCGTCATGTGAAGAACAGCGTGGACAATCTCGAGCGCAAACTTCTCACCTTCGGCTATGGCGAGGAGGATATTGAGAAGACCATCATACCGATGTGCGTCAACGGTGCCGAGCCTGTGGCTGCCATGGGAAACGACACCCCACTGGCCATTGCCAGCGACCGCCCGCAAATCTTCTTCAATTACTTCCGCCAGCAGTTTGCCCAGGTGACCAATCCTGCCATCGACCCCATCAGGGAGGAACTGGTCATGTCGCTCACTGAATACATAGGAGCCGTGGGCACTGGCATCCTCACTCCCGACGAGTCAAACTGCAAGATGGTGCGCTTGCCGCACCCCGTGCTCAAC
>CAVKOT010000132.1:0-8355 GCA_963658045.1 Opitutia bacterium UBA4654 | reverse complement strand
AGGCCACACAGATGCGGCTGGCCTTCTTGGCAAGTGTCCTGTTGGTCAGTCCCGCAAAACTGTTCTGCTCCTGTATGAGACATGGGATGCCCAGTTCATAGGCTGCGTTCAGAGTGGCCGAACTGGCATATCCTCCTACCCCGATGGCCACATCGGGACGGAAATCCTTGAGTATCTTCTTGACCATGCGCTTGCTCTTGAGGAAGTCAAGCAGGATGCGTATGTTGCCCAGCCTCCACAACGGACGCAGCAAGCCCTTGACGGGTAGCCCCACGATGCGGTAACCTGCAGCCGGCACGCGCTGCATTTCCATTCTGCCCAAGGCTCCCACGAAGAGAATGTCAGCCTCGGGGCACATTTCCTTCAGAGCATTGGCAATGCTCACAGCGGGGAAGATGTGTCCACCTGTCCCACCGCCACTTATCACAAATCTAAGTTTCTTGTCACTCATCTCTTTCTGGTTTTCTATATGCCTGTCCATACCCTACGGCACAGGACTTGGCCATCTCTGTTCCTAAGCGTGCTGGGAAGCCTGCGCAACCGTCCTTGCCGAAGTATCGGAGGCATGTCCCGCTGGTTCTCCGGTCATCTTGGCTGTGCGGCTCACGCTCAATATCATGCCCATGCAGATACAATTGATAAGTATGCTCGACCCTCCACGGCTGACGAGGGGCAGTGTCTGCCCCGTGACGGGAATAGCCCCCACCGCCACCGCCATGTTGACTATGGCCTGGAGCACCATCATCAGAGCCAGCCCCATGACCAAATAGGACGGGAAGAGGGACTTGCAGCGCTCGGCTATCTTCTTGCACCGCCACATGAATATGAGGTACAGGGCTATGACCACAACTCCTCCCACAAGGCCAGTCTCCTCGATGATGATGGCATAGATGAAGTCTGAGTAAGCCTGCGGCAGGTAGTCACGCTGGCGCGACTTGCCCGGTCCCTTGCCTATCCCGTGCGATGTGGCCACGGCTATACGTGCGTGGGTCACCTGGATATTGTCGGTGATGTCATAGTCCTTGGCATCTGCAGGTATCTCATGCTTGTCCGTGACACGCCCCACCCACACCGGCACGCGGTGCAGGATAAAGTTCTCGGACTGCCTCCATTTGTCGAGTGTGGAGTCTGGCACCTCGTATGCAAAAGTGAGCCCTGCCACTGATATCGCGACCACAGTGGTCAGGATGACGGCAAGGATTCGCGTGCGTACCTGTGCGAAAAAGGCCATGCCATACATAATACAGAATATGAGGACTGCCGTGGAGAGGTTCTCCGTGACAATCAGGGCCAACGAGACGGCTATTCCGCCAAAGGCAAACTTGTTGCCCATCGGGGAGACTCCCTTGTCGTCCCGCATTGAGGCAAAGATGAAGGCCACATAGGTGACAAGGGCCATTTTGGTCAACTCGCTGGGCTGGAAGGTGAGCCCCCACAGGCGTATCCAGCGGCCTGCCCCGTTGACCTTGCCTGACAGCAAGGCCACCAACTGCAAGACGAGCGCAACGAGAAGGCCGAGTGTGCCACCCAACTTGAAATAGTTGCATGGCACACGGCTCACGAATCCGGCCGCCAGCAGTCCTGCAACCCAGAAGAGGCAGTGCTGCGCGACTGGTTCCCAGTAATGGCTCTTGCCGCCATAGCTCATCGTGCTGGACGCGCTATAGACCTCCACCACCGATATCATGAACAGGAAGATGAAGACCATCCAGATGACAGAGTCTCCCTGCATCCATGCTGTTAAATTGATATGTTTCTTCAAACTCATTTCTTACGAACACCTCCCAGGGAACAATGGTCATAGACGCTCCTCTACGGCCGTCCCCCTTGATTCTTGCTTATGACTTTCCTACCTCGATGTGCGCCATCGGTCAGAGTGCTCTCACCAGTGCCTTGAACTGCTCACCACGGTCCTCCATGTTCTTGAAGAGGTCGAAACTGGCGCAGCAGGGGCTCAGCAGGACTGTGTCACCAGGCTTTGCCATGGCCACGCATGCCGCCATGCAGTCCTTCATGCTGTGTGTGTCGGCCACGGGGATGCCCATCCCGTCAAAGAAGGCATGCAGTTTGGCGTTGTCAGCACCCAGATACACGAGTCCCTTGCACTTCTTCTTCACCAGGTCCTTGATGGCATTGTAGTCATTTCCCTTGTCCTTTCCGCCCAGGATGAGGATGGTGGGGGTGGTCATGCTCTCCAGGGCATACCAGCAGGCATCGACATTCGTGGCCTTGGAGTCATTGATGTACTGCACTCCCCCTACCCTTGCCACTTTCTCCAGGCGGTGCTCCACGCCCTCAAAGTCGCCCAGGCTATGGCGCAGGGTATCGTCCTTGATGCCACTCAGATGAGCGGCTATGCCAGCAGCCAGGCTGTTGTACATGTTGTGTTTGCCCGTCAGGCTCAGTTCCTCCTGTTCCATGTTAAAGGGAGTGGGACGCTCTATGACATACTGCCCATCAGAGATGTAGCCTATCATTCCCTTCTTCTCAAGGATGCTGAATGGGCACATCTTGGCCTTGATGCCATATTTCTTCAGTTCCGTCTTGATGACTGGGTCATCGGCCCAATACACAAAGGCATCATCCTCTGTCTGGTTCTGCACGATGCGCATCTTGGCATCGGCATAGTTCTCCATGCTGTTGTTATAGCGGTCCAGGTGGTCTGGAGTGATGTTGAGCAGTATGGCGATATTGGCCCTGAACTTGTACATGTTGTCAAGTTGGAAACTGCTCAGCTCGATGATATAGTAGTCAAAGTTCCTCCCCTCGGCAATCTGCAGGGCCAGGCTGCGCCCTATATTGCCGGCCAGCCCCACATTGTAGCCTGCCTCCTGGAATATATGGTAGATAAGGCTTGTGGTGGTGGTCTTGCCGTTGGAGCCTGTCACACATATCATCCTCGCGTGTGTATATCGTCCTGCGAACTCTATCTCGCTGATGATGGGGATGCCAGCCTGGCGCACCTTCTCCACCATGGGGGCATTCTCAGGAATGCCCGGACTCTTCACCACCTCGGTGGCGTTCAGGATTTTCTCCTCTGTGTGGTGGCCTTCCTCCCACTCCACGCCATACTGGCCAAGGAGTTCCTTGTAGTGAGGCTTTATCTGTCCATAGTCACTCACAAACACGTCATAGCCCTTGACCTTGGCCAGCGCAGCGGCACCCACACCGCTCTCGGCAGCACCCAATATCACTATTCTATTCATCTTGTTATCTCTCCTCTCAGTCTAATTCATTACCTTATCTTCAATGTCACAATGGTCAGAGCCGCCGTGATAATCGTCACAATCCAGAAGCGCACCGTTATCTTCGACTCCAGCCAGCAGCCCTTAGGCCAGTTAATCAGTATCTTAAAGTCGGCTGGCAACTGCCCTGGCTTGATGCGGAATGCGTCATGGATGGGGGCGCGCTTGAACACACGCCACTTCTCCCCACGCTTGTTTCCCATCCTGGCATACTGGGTCTGGAGGAGCACGCTCACGCTCTCCATGAAGAACACAAAGCAGAGCAAGGGCAGGAGCAGTTCCTTGTGTATGATGATGGCCACCACGGCGATAATGCCTCCAATGGCCAGGCTGCCCGTATCTCCCATGAACACCTGGGCGGGATAGGAGTTGTACCAAAGAAATCCAACCAGGCCTCCAATGAAGGCACACAGGAATATCACCAGTTCCTCACTGCCCGGGACAAACATGATATTAAGGTAACTGGCAAACTGTATGTGGCTGCTCACATAGGCCAGTATGCCCAGTGCCAGGCAGATGATGGCGGAGTTACCCGCACACATGCCATCCATGCCGTCATTCATGTTGCTTCCGTTGCTCACGGCCATCACCACGAACACCGTCATGAAGACGAACAACACCCAGCCCGCAGCCGTCCTGTACTTGCCCATGAAACTCATTATCCCTGAATAGCTCAGGTTATTGTCCTTGACAAAGGGAATGGTCGTAATGGTACTCTTGACAGGCTCGCTCTTGTGCACGACCACACTCTCCACGCCCTGCCGCTCAGTGGTGACATTCTCGCGGATGACTGCGTCGGGGCTCAGCCACAGGGTCAGGCCCACTGCCAGACCCAAGAAAGCCTGCCCCATCAACTTATATATGGGCCTCAGACCATCCTTGGTCACCTTCATCTTGATGTAGTCATCGATGAAGCCTATCAGTCCCAGCCACAGTGTGGTGCCCAGCATCAACAACAGATAGGTGTTGCGCAGGCGGCCAAGGAGCAGACAGGGAATCACCGTGGCCACGATGATGATGACCCCGCCCATGGTGGGCACCCCCTTCTTCTCCACCCCATAGGGGTCCACATCTGCACTTCGCTGTGCCTCGTTGCCTCCATGGGAGTGCATCCAGCGTATGAAGTACTGGCCAAACCACATGGATATCAGCAGGCTCAGCACCAGCGTGAGCAGGGCCCGGAAGGAGATGTACTGCCACATACCGGCCCCCTTCACGCCAAACTGCTCCAGGTATCTAAAGAGATAGTATAGCATATTTCTGTATATGTTGACTTACTTACAAGCAATGGCATCAGAGTCCGAAAGCCTCACGGATGACCTCATGGTCATCGAAGTGGTGCTTCACGCCCTGCACAATCTGGTAGTCCTCATGTCCCTTTCCTGCCACGAGTATCACATCCCCAGGCTTGGCCAGCATGCAGGCCGTGCGTATCGCCTCGCGCCTGTCCACGATAGTGAGCACATTGCACCGCTGCTCCTCGTCCAGTCCTGCCAGCATGTCATTGATGATGGCCTGCGGGTCCTCATAGCGTGGATTGTCGCTTGTGATTATCACGCGGTCGC
Source organism: Opitutia bacterium UBA4654 (assembly GCA_963658045.1). Taxonomy (GTDB): domain Bacteria; phylum Bacteroidota; class Bacteroidia; order Bacteroidales; family Bacteroidaceae; genus Physcousia. The sequence goes on along the minus strand of CAVKOT010000132.1, from coordinate 3,545 downwards.
TGTTCTTTACAGCCTCTTGGGCCATAATCGGGCGCTTTCCCTTGTCGCGGTTACCGCCCGCACCGCACACAGTCCAGCACTCGCCCCGGTGCTGCAGCACGTCATTGATGGTCTGCAGCACATTGACCAGCGCGTCGGGCGTGTGGGCATAGTCCACAATGGCCGTCACACCCTTGGGTGAGCGTATGCTCTCAAAGCGTCCATTGACAGGCTTCATGGCACTCATCTGCACCAGTGCCTCGGCAGCCTCCACGCCCAACAGCACTGTGGCGGCATACACAGCCAACAGGTTACTCACATTGAAGCGGCCCACAAACTGGACGCTCACCTCATGTCCGTCAATCTCAAGGTTCATGCCCTCGAAACTCTCCTCCAGGATGCGCCCTCTGAAGTCCGCCGCGCCACGCACCGAATAAGTCTTCACCTGTGCCTGAGTGTTCTGCACCATGACCATGCCGTTCTTGTCATCGGCATTGGTGACAGCAAAGGAGCCACGCGGGAGCGCGTCGAAGAAGGCCTTCTTGGCATTGCGGTAGTTCTCAAACGTCTTGTGATAGTCCAGGTGGTCACGCGTGAGATTGGTGAAGATGCCGCCTGCAAAGGTCAGGCCACCTATTCTGTGCTGTGCCACACTGTGGCTGCTCACCTCCATGAACGCATACTCGCAGCCCTCGTCAGCCATCTGTCCCAACAGGTTGTTGAGTGTCACAGCATCAGGGGTGGTACACTCCGTGGGGATGGGCCGCCCGTCTATGTAGTTGCACACGGTGCTGCACAGGCCACACTTGTGCCCCATGCGACGGAACATGTTATAGAGCACCGTGGCAATGGTGGTCTTGCCGTTTGTGCCGGTCACGCCCACCAGTTTCATCCTGCGGCTGGGATGTCCCACACTGGCAGTCGCCAGTGGCCCCACGGCCAGTTCCGTGTCGGGGTACACCAGATAGGTCACACCCTCACTCACCTCCTGCGGCAGCACCTCACAGGCCACGGCCGTGGCTCCCTGTGCGATGGCCTTCCCTATATATTCATGTCCGTCCACCTGAGTGCCCCTCAGCGCGACAAACAAGTCGCCCTGCTGCACCTTTCGGGAGTCTATCTGCACACTCCTCACCTCCCTGTCGGCCTCTCCCACGATGCGGGCGGGCTGGCAGTCGCTTGTCAGTTGGTTCAGTCTCATATTGCGTCTCTATATAATATATAATGTATAAAGTCCCTTCTCATTCCAGTGTCAGCGACACGACGTGTCCCTTGGTGGCCTTGGTACCTGGAGCCACGCTCTGGCGCACGACACGTCCCTTGCCACTCACGCGCGCCCTCAGCCCCAGGTCCTGCAAAGCCTGCACGGCATCCCGTGCGCCCATACCCGTCAGGTCGGGCACAGTGCCTGCAGGTGCCGAGTGGGCTTCAGTCTCTTCTGGCAGAGTCTCGTCACTGCCCAGCATGCGCATCACCTTCCGTGCCTTGGCCGGTTGCCCGGCCGTCACCCTGGGTACCTTCACGCTGGCCGTATCCTTCACACTGTGTATGTCATTATACCTGTCCTTGGTCATCAGATACTGTGAAATCTCGCGGAAGACCGGGCCGCACTGTCCCCCACCCGATGCCGGGGTGCCCGTCTTGACAATGCACACCAGGCAACTGTACTTGGGTTTCTCCGAGGGGAAATAGCCGCAGAAACTTACCATGTACCTTGTGGGACCATTGTGGTAGCCACCGTCCCTGGCTATCTGGGCTGTGCCCGTCTTTCCACTCGCACGGAAGCGCCAGCCTTTGTTCCCGTCTTGGTCTCTGGCATCCCTGCCAAGCCCCTCGGGGCTCATCACCACCGAGTCCAAAATCTCATGTATGGCATCCAAGGTCTTCTGGCTGCACATCTTCTCCTTGATGACCTCGGTGGGGAACTCGCGCACGACCTCGCCATCCTTCAGTTCACGGGTCACGAAGCGGGGCTTCACCATGCGTCCGTTGTTGGCTATACCATTGTAGAAGGCCAGCGTGTAGATGGGGGGCAACTGCACGGTATATCCGATGCTCATCCATGCCAGGTCCGGCTTGCCAAACTCCATCGGCTGTCCGTTCCTGGTCACGGGCAGCAACCAGTGGCCGTTCTTCCCCTTCTTGGGCATATACACCTTGGGGGTGCCACTGCCCGGGATGTCCAGGGACATGGGTATGCCCACGCCCAGGTTGTTGAGTCCGCGCACAAAGCGGTCGGGGCAGTCGTGGTAAGCACCGTCTATGAGGCGGCTCACACCGATGTTGGAACTCTTCATCAGCACCCTGGTCACGTTGAGCATGCCATAGCCCCCCCTGGTCCAGTTATGGTCACGCATGATGCGCCCATACATGAGCCAGCGTCCGTCACCGGTGTCTATGCGCGTGTTCTTGTTTATCTTTCCGTCCTCCATGGCCACCATGATACTGCCTGTCTTAAAGGTCGAGCCAGGCTCCATGAGGTCACTCACCAGACTGTTCTTCATCTCATAATACTCCCCGTCACTGCCCCTCTGCAGGTTGACAATGGCCTTCACGTCGCCCGTGGCCACCTCCATCACCATGGCCATGCCTATCTCGCCGTTGACGGTCTCCTCCTTGAGCTTGTTGCGGAGGGCACGGTCGGCCACATCCTGCACATCGATGTCGATGGTGGTCATCAGGTCATGTCCGTCCTCGGGCTCCACATCCACCAGGCTCACCCGTCTGTCACGCACCTTGGTGCGGTGCATGATGCCGGGCCTGCCACACAGGATGCTGTCAAAGCCCAACTCAAGTCCGTTCTTGGCCTTGCCCGAGTCGGCTGTCAGGTCGCCCAGCGTGCGTGCGGCCAAGCTACCGTAGGGACGCTCGCGCCTGGTCACCACCTCGCCATAGAATCCGCCCTTGAAGCGGCTCTCGCACAGCAGGGGCAACTTCTTGCACTCCGTGTATTGGACATAGGTGGCCATACTGCCGGGGTTGAGCCGGACGGGGCGCGGGTAACGCCCATTGACCTTGCGCATGCAGTTCTTGCGTGCGTCCAGTATCATCGTACGGAATTCATGGGTGCTGCGCTCGGGGAATATCCTCGACAGTCCGCGGGCTATCTCGTCGATGTGGTTGTTGATGAGCGAGTCGCGGAAGTGCTGTGTGCGTGTGCGTGCCAGGCTGTCCCGGTCCTGCACACGCAGGTCCAGGTAGAGCCTGTACTCGGGCAGAGATGTAGAGAGCACCCTGCCATCGTCCGAGAGCAGGTCGCCACGCTTGGCCGGAATGGGTATGGAGTCACTCACGAAGCGTGCGTCAACAGCCTCCCAGTACTCCCTCATCGGGGGCGACATGGTCTGTATGGCCTTGCCCAGGATGTACATGGCAGCCACCACCATCAGTCCAAAGATGGCATAATAGCGCGCTATAGAGTTCTTTTTTCTATCCTTCATGTCGTTTTGCATTTATTCGTCGGTAAGCCAGAATGGTGGCTCTGTGCTGGAGACCAAGGTGCTGTCACCCCTCTCCCTCAGGCTCTTCTCCAACTGGCTCTGCCGGGTGCGCCTGGTAAGCTCACC